>DAHUXX010000184.1 GCA_027306955.1 Acetobacteraceae bacterium
GGCCGCTGCAGCTGTTCAGCCTCGCCGCCGCCATCCTGATCACGGCCGGCCTGGGCTTCGGCCTGCCCGTGGTCGCGCAGTTCATGCGCACCGGCCTGGTGCCGCGCCTGCCCACCGCGGTGCTCGCGCTCGGCCTCGAAATGCTGGGCGCGCTCGCCATCGTCTCCGGCCTCATTCTCGATTCCGTCGCGCGCGGCAGGCGCGAGATGAAGCGCCTCGCCTACCTCGCCGTCCCCGGGCCAAGCCCGCGTTGAACGAATCCCGCCTCGCCCGGGCGCGCGCCACCGCGGTCGCCGTCGCGGGCATCGCCGCCTTCATCAACCTCTACGCGCCGCAGGCGATCCTGCCCGCCCTCGCGCACAGCTTCCACGTACCCCTGCTGCGCACCGGCCTCACCGTCACCGCGCCGCTGCTCGCCGTCGCCGCCGTGGCACCCTTCGTCGGCGCCATCTCCGACCGCCTCGGGCGCAAGCGCCTCATCACCGGCGCCATCCTGTTCATGCTGCTGCCCACGCTTGGCATCGCCGCTTCCCCCAGCTTCGCGGTGCTGCTGGCGCTGCGCTTCGCCCAGGGCCTGGCGGTGCCGTTCATCATCACCGTCACCGTCGCCTATATCGGCGACGAATGCCCGGGCCCGGAGGCGATCCGCGCCGCGGGCAGCTATTCGGTCGGCTCCATCCTCGGCGGCTTCTCCGGCCGCTTCGTCGCTGGCATCGCGGCCGATCTCGGCGGCTGGCGCATGGCCTTCGTCGCCATCGCGCTCATCACCTTCGCCACCTGGCGCTGGATCGCCACGCGCCTGCCGCCGGAACGGCGGTTCGTACCCACCACCGGCGGCATCCGCGCCACCCTAACCGCCTACGCCGGGCACCTGCACAACCCGCGCCTGCTCGCCACCTGCGCCATCGGCTTCGGCATGCTGTTCACCAACGTCGCCGTCTTCACCTTCGTCAATTTCCACCTCTCCGCCCCACCGCTCGACCTGTCGCCGGCGGCACTGGCCTTCATCTTCGTCACCTACCTGGTCGGCGCCGTCACCACCTCGATCTTCACCCGCCTCGCGGTGCGCATCGGCCGCCGCCCCACCCTGATGCTGGTGCTGGCGACGGCGGCGGCAGGACTCGCCATCACCCTCGCTCCAGGCCTGCCCGCCGCCATCGCCGGTCTCGCCGTCTTCGTCGCTGGCATCATGGCGGTGCAGGCGCTGTCGATGGGCTTCATCGGCGCCATCGTGCCGCACGCCCGCTCCAGCGCGGTCGGGCTCTACGTCACACTGTTCTACATCGGCGGCAGCCTCGGCGGCATCCTCCCCGCCTGGGCCTGGCGCGCCGCGCACTGGCCCGGGGTCGTGGTGCTGCTGTTCGGCCTCATCGCCGCCATGGCGGTGCTCGGCGCCGTGTTCTGGCGCGGCCGCCTCATCCAGGCCTGATTGGATCCCCCCGATTCCATCCAGGCCGGCCTTCACCCAATCCTAACCATCCGCGCGCCACACTGGACCCGTTCCACTGTCAGCGACGCGAGCCCGAAAAGTGCACACGCCCTTCCGCACCGACGCCCAACGCCTCCACCCCGTCCTTCTCGACCGGGCGGCCGAGACCATCGCCATCTCCGCCTGGCTCGCCGTGCCCCTCTTCGCGCTGCTGTCCGGCGGCGCGCTCGCGCCGCCGCTGCACGCCGCCGGCATCGCGACCCTGCTGACCCTCGCGCTGCGCTCCTGGCGCTCCGCCCGGCGCGGCCAGGCCCTCGAACAGCTCCGCGAGCGCCTTGTCGCCTACCTCGCCGAACCCACCTTACGTCCCGTCGCGGTCCAGGTCCGCCCGCGGCATCGCCGCCGCCGGCGCTTCTCGCCCGGTATCACGCTCGCCCTCCCCGCGCTCGGCCCGGCCGCCGCCCAAGCCCCGCGCGCCACCCCGATACCGGGGCCCACCCACGTGCCGTAGTCGCCCGTCCCCACGGAACATTTCGCGCAACGTAATCTTGCGGCGCGGGACATCGCGTGCCGATGCCAATCGGGGTCACCCGCCCTTGCCTGATCGCCGCCAGCGGATCACTTTTACGGGGCACCGCAACCGAACGCAGCGAGCCCCGACATTATGAACGATATTTCCCGCGCCTCGTCGCTTGCCCCCGATCTCGCCCCTGGCCGTTTCGCCGTCGGCCAGCCGGTCAGCCGCAAGGAAGACCCCGTCCTGCTGCGCGGCGAAGGCCGCTATTCCGACGACCTCAACCTCCCCGGCCAGCTCCACGGCGTCGTCCTCCGCTCCCGCGTCGGCCACGGCGTCCTGAAGTCCGTCGACATCGAGACGGCGCGGACCATGCCCGGCGTGAAGGCCGTCCTGCTCGCCGCCGACTTCCCCAGGCTCGGCTTCAAGCCGATGCCCTCCAACGTCACCGGCCAGAATTTCGACGGCCGGCCGATCCCCAAGCCCGTGCAATGGCCGCTCGCCACCGGCAAGGTCCGCTACGTCGGCGAGCCCATCGCCTTCGTCGTCGCCGAAACGCGCGCACAGGCCAAGGACGCCGCCGAAGCCGTCTTCGCCGACATCGAGACCCTCCCCGCCGTCACCGAGCCCTCCGAGGCCGAGGGCGCGCTCGCGCTTTACGACGAGGCGCCGGACAACGTCGTGCTCGACTGGAAATTCGGCAACGCCGCCGCCGTGGACGAGGCCTTCGCCCGCGCCGCCCACGTCACCACGTTGCGCGCCCGCAACAGCCGCATCGTCGTCAGCGCCATGGAGCCGCGCTCCGCGATCGCGGAGATGGAGGGCGACCGCACCATCCTGCGCCTCGGCTGCCAGGGCGTGTTCGGCCTGCGCGCCCTGCTGCGCGGCACGCTCGACTGCCCCGCCGACAAGATCCGGGTCCTTACCGGCAATGTCGGCGGCTCCTTCGGCATGAAGGCGAGCGCCTACCCGGAATATTTCTGCGCCATCGCCGCCGCGCGCATCACCGGCCATCCGGTGAAATGGACCGATGACCGCTCTGACTCCTTCCTCTCGGACTCCGCCGGCCGCGACCACGACCACACGGCGCAACTGGCGCTGGACAAGGACGGCCACTTCCTCGCCCTGCGCGTGCGCGGCTGGGGCAATGTCGGCGCCGTGCTGTCCAACTCCACCACGCTGCCGCCGACCATGAACATCGTGAAGAACATCATCGGCGTCTACCGCACGCCCGCGATCGACGTCGCCGTGAAGTGCGTCTTCACTAACACCACGCCCGTCGGCGCCTATCGCGGCGCCGGCCGCCCCGAGGGCAACTACTACATGGAGCGCCTGGTCGACACCGCCGCGCGCGAGATGGGCATCGACCGCGTGGAGCTGCGCCGGCGCAACCAGATCCGCGCCGACATGATCCCCTACAAGGCGCCGTCCACCATGGAGTACGACAGCGGCGACTTCCCCGCGATCCTCGACGAGGCCCTCGCCGCCGCGGACTACGACGGCTTCGCGAAGCGCCGCGCCGAGAGCAACGCCCGCGGCAAGCTGCGCGGCATCGGCATCGGCCAGTACCTGGAGGTGACCGCCCCCGCCAACAACGAGATGGGCGGCATCCGCTTCGAGGCGGACGGCTCCGTCACCATCGTCACCGGCACGCTGGACTACGGCCAGGGTCACGCGACGCCGTTCGCCCAGGTGCTCGTGGACGCGCTCGGCGTGCCGTTCGAGAAGATCAACCTGGTGCAGGGCGACAGCGACCAGCTTCTCGCCGGCGGCGGCACCGGCGGCTCGCGCTCGATCATGAACAGCGGCGGCGCCATCCTCGCAGCCTCCGACGAGGTGATCGAGAAGGGCAAGAAGGCCGCGGCCCATGTGCTCGAAGCCGCGGTCAGCGACATCGAGTTCAACCGCGGCCGGTTCAACATCGCGGGTACCGACCGCGGCGTCGACATCATGGAGCTCGCGGCGAAGCTGCGCGTCGAGCAGCACCTGCCCGAGGGTGTGCCGGCCACGCTCGATGTCGGCCTCATCTTCCCCGGCACGCCCAGCGCCTTCCCCAACGGCTGCCATGTCTGCGAGATCGAGGTCGACCCCGAGACGGGCGTCGCCGAGGTCGTGCGCTATCACATGGTCAACGATTTCGGCGTGCTGGTGAACCCGCTGATGGTGCAGGGCCAGGCGCATGGCGGCGTGGTGCAGGGCATCGGCCAGGCGCTCGGCGAGCGCGTCGTGTTCGACGAGAACGGCCAGGTGCTCAGCGGCTCCTACATGGACTACGCCCTGCCCCGCGCCGACCAGATTCCGACGCTGCATTTCCGCAGCCACCCGGTCCCCGCCCGGACCAACGGCCTCGGCGCCAAAGGTTGTGGGGAGGCCGGCTGCGCCGGCTCGCTGCCCGCGGTCATGAACGCGCTGGTCGATGCGCTCTCGCAACGAGGTGTCACCCACATCGACATGCCCGCGACGCCGGAGATCATCTGGAACGCCCTGCAGGCGGCGAAGAA
>DAHUXX010000190.1 GCA_027306955.1 Acetobacteraceae bacterium
GGGCGCGAGGCGACCCATCTGGCGCGCCGCGGCGACGCGGTCGCTGTGGATCAGCACGTCGAAGCGCGCGCGCTGGTCCGCCGGGCGTAGCGCCCAGCCCCAGCGCGCAAGGAAGTTGCGCTCCGAGCCGGGGTCGCCGGCCAGCGCCACCCAGGCGGCGCGGATGAACGGCACGGCCTTGCCGCGCGGCATCGCCTCGGCGCAGCGCTGCAGCGCGCCCTCCTGCACCGGCATGCGCGAAAGGCAGAGGCGCCGCACCGTGGCGTCATCCGGCTCGTTCGCCAGCGCCTCGTCGTAGCGGCGGGCGAGCACGTAGCCGAGCGGCCAGTCCGGGTTGCGCGCCATGAAGGCCGCGATCTCGGCGGCACTCGCCTGGTTCGGCGCCAGCAGCCGGTAGAAGGTGACAAGTTTGACCGCGACCGGGTCGCCGACCGCGCGCGCCGCCTGGGCGGCTGCGCGCCAGTGGTTGGCGCGCACCAGCGCCATCGGGCCCGACCGGGAAGGATTGGGCTGGGAAGGATTGGGCTGGAACGGGCCGGGTTGCGGTGCGGGCTGCGCCAGCGCAGGGCTGGCGAGCAGGAGCAGGAGCGGAAGGATTCGGCGCATGCCTCAGTGTAGCGGCACGCGCGCTTGCGGCGTATCCCCCGCGCGCCTAGTTTCGCGCGCCAGTTCAAGGGAGAGCCGCACGGAATGTTTAGGGGATCGCTGGTCGCGCTGATCACGCCGATGGGCAAGGATGGCGCGGTGGACGAGAAGGCGTTCGAGCGCTTCGTCGACTGGCAGATCGCGGAAGGCTCGCACGGCGTGGTGCCCGTGGGCACCACCGGCGAAAGCCCGACACTGTCGCACGAGGAGCACAAGCGCGTCCCCGAGATCGCGGTCGCGGTCGCCAGGGGCCGCGTGCCGGTGATCGCCGGCACCGGATCGAATTCCACCGCCGTGGCGATCGACCTCACGCGCCACGCCAAGGCGGCCGGCGCGGACGCGGCGCTGATCGTGACGCCCTACTACAACAAGCCCACGCAGGAAGGGCTTTACCTGCATTTCAAGGCGATCGCGGACGCGGTGGACCTGCCGATCATCATCTACAACATCCCGCCGCGCAGCGTGGTGGACATGTCGGTGGAGACGATGGCGCGGCTCGCGAAGCACCCGAACATCGTCGGCGTCAAGGACGCCACCGCCAACCTCTCGCGCCCGCTGCACACGCGCCGCGGCTGCGGGGCGGAGTTCTGCCAGCTTTCGGGCGAGGACCACACGGCGCTGGCCTTTCTCGCGGCGGGCGGCGTCGGCTGCATCTCCGTCACCGCCAACGTGGCACCCAGGATGCTGAGCACGATGCATGGGACCTGGGCCGGGGGCGACATCAAGGGCGCCATGGCGCTCCAGGACCGGCTGGTGCCGCTGCACGACGCGCTGTTCGCGGAAACCAGCCCCGCCCCGGTGAAGTACGCAGCAAGCCTGCTCGGCCTCACCTCGGAGCGCTGCCGCCTGCCGCTGGCGCCGGTCAGCGAGCCGGTGAAGGCGCGGGTGCGCGCGGCGATGACGCAGGCCGGGCTGCTCAACTGAGTCGCGCGCCCACGCGGGCGCGCCGGCGCAGGCGACGGCGGACGACATGGCGACGGGCAAGCTGATCAGCCACGGGCTCGCGGCGCAGAACCGCAAGGCCCGGTTCGACTACGCGATTCGCGAGACGGTCGAGGCCGGCATCGTGCTCAAGGGGCCGGAGGTGAAGAGCCTGCGCCACGGCCGCGCGACGCTGGGCGAGGCCTGGGCCGGCGAGCGCGAGGGCGAGCTGTGGCTGTTCAACGCCTATATCCCGGAATACCAGGGCGGCGTCCTGTCCCGTTTCGAGCCGCGCGCGCCGCGCAAACTTTTGTTGAAACGCAAAGACATGCGGCGCCTTATTGGAGCTGTGACGCGGGAGGGCGCGACGTTGGTGCCACTCGACATCCATTTCAACGACCGCGGCCTCGCCAAGGTGCAGTTGGGCCTCGGCGTCGGGCGCAAGAAGGCGGACAAGCGGGCGGCCATCGCCGAGCGCGACTGGGCGCGCGACAAGGCGCGGCTGATGCGCGAGCGGGGATGACGCGTCGCGCGCGGCCCGTTATGGTTCTGCGCTGAACATTTCACTGGTGGAACGATGGACGACATCAAGACGGTGTGGGCGCCGCGCGCGCTGGGCCTGCTGCGGATCATCGCGGGGCTGCTGTTCCTGGAGCACGGGCTGATCAAGGTGTTCGCGTATCCCGCCGGTCCCGGCTTCTTCCACCTGCCGCCGCTCATCGAGCTCGCGGGGCTGATCGAGGTGATCGGCGGGGTGCTGGTGGCGGTGGGGCTGTTCACCCGGGTGGCGGCGTTCATCATGTCGGGCGAGATGGCGGTGGCCTATTTCATGATGGCGGCGCCGCACGGCTTCCTGCCGCTGGCCAATCGTGGCGAGCCGATCATTCTGTACTGCTTCATCTTCCTCTACCTCGCCGCCACCGGCGCGGGGCCGTGGAGCGTGGACGCGCTGCGAGCGGGGAAACCCGGCTAGCGCAGGCGCGCCTGGACCGAGGCGAGCACGGCGTCGAACATCGCCTCGGTCAGCACGCCGGTGTTCATGTTGTAGCGTGAGACGTGATAGCTGTCGGCGAGCACGCGCCCGTCCGACAGGTCGTGCAGCGCGCCGTGGCGGAAGACGGCATGCGCGGCGCGCAGGCCGAGTGCCCGCAGCACCGCGTCGTGCGCGATGCGCCCGAGGGCGAGGACGACGCGCAGCCGCGCCAGCCCGGCAAGCTCGGATTTGAGGAAGTCGTTGCAGGCGCGGATCTCGGGCGGCAGCGGCTTGTTCTGCGGCGGCACACAGCGCACCGCGTTGACCACGCGGACATCGAGCCGCATGGCGTCGTCGGGTTGCGCGGTGTAGCGCCCGTGCGCCAGCCCCGCCTTGAGCAGCGCGCCGTAGAGCGTGACGCCGGCGCCATCGCCGTGGAACGGCCGGCCGGTGCGGTTGGCACCGCGCAGCCCCGGCGCGAGGCCGACGATGAGCAGCCGGGCGTCCGTGGGCCCGAGGCTCGGCACCGGCGCGTTGAACCAGGCGGGATTGGCCTTCCGGTTGGCGGCGCGGAAGGCGGCGAGCCGCGGGCAGAGGGCGCAGTCGCGCCCCGGCGCGAGGATCACGGTTCCGCGATCACGCGTCGGTCGGGTCGGCGTAGGGCTCCGCTGGCGTGGCGCGCGGGGCGCGGGCCGGGCGCGGCTCCATCTGGCGGCGGGTGAACTCCTGCCCGATCTCGGCCAGTTCCAGGAACTGGTCGGCCTGGCGGCGCAGCTCGTCGGCGACCATCGGCGGCGAGGTCTTGATCGAGGACACGACCGAGACGCGCACGCCACGCCGCTGCACCGCCTCAACCAGGCGGCGGAAATCGGAATCGCCGGAGAACAGCACCGCGTGGTCGATCTTGGGCGACAGCTCCAGCATGTCGATCGCCAGCTCGATATCCAAGTTGCCCTTCACGCGCCGGCGGCCCGTCGCATCCGTGAACTCGCGGGCGGGCTTGGTGACCAGCGTGTAGCCGTTGTAGGCGAGCCAGTCGGTGAGCGGCTTCAGCGGCGAATACTCCTCCGTCTCCAGCACCGCCGCGTAGTAGTACGCGCGCAGCACATCGGTCTGCTTGCGGAAGAAGGTGAGGAGGTTGCGGTAGTCGACGTCGAAGCCGAGATTGCGGCTGGCCGAGTAGAGATTGGCACCGTCAATAAAGAGCGCCGTGCGCTCGTTGGGTGAGAAATGCATTCCCGCGCGTCCGTGGTTGAAAGAGCGGCGGAGCATAGGCACCGCCGATGGCGATGCAATGGGCCGCGACGCGTGCGGATGCAACGCTTCGTGAGGGTGGCATGATCCTCATCGGGATCGGCGCCAACCTGCCGGGGCCGCACGGTGAGGCGCCGCTGGCAATGGTCCGCGCGGCGGTGGCGGCGCTCGCGGGGATTGCGGGGCTGCGCCTCGTCGCGGTCTCCGGTGTCTGGGAAAGCGCGCCCGTGCTGCCCCCCGGCGAGCCACCATTGGGCCAGCCGCCATCGGGCCAGCCGCGCTACGTCAACGCCGTGGCGCGGCTGGAAGGCCTGTCGGGAGGCCCGGAGGCGGACCCCGCCTGGCTGCTGGCACGGCTGCACGCGATCGAGGCGCAGGCCGGGCGGGTGCGTGGCGCGCGCAACGCGGCCCGCCCGCTCGACCTGGACATCCTGGACATGGACGGTCTGGTGCGCGCCTCTCCGGACCCGGTGCTGCCGCATCCGCGCATGGCGGCGCGCGCCTTCGTTCTGCGCCCCCTCGCGGAGGTGGCGCCGGAATGGCGGCATCCGGTGACGGGGACGGGAATTCGCGAGCTGCTGCAGGGTGTGGCTGCGCAGGACGCAGCCCGGATCTGAGCGATTTGCCTTGCATCCGGGCGGGCCGGAGCCTATGTGTCCGCTCTTACCCCTTGATTTTGCTATGGAGGACGCCGCATGGCGCGCGTGACGGTCGAGGATTGCGTGGAGCGGGTGCCGAACCGCTTCGAGCTGGTGCTGTTCGCGGCGCAGCGGGCCCGCAACATTTCCCGCGGCGAGGAGCTGACGATCGACCGCGACAACGACAAGAACCCCGTCGTCGCGCTGCGCGAGATCGCGGACGGCACGCTGCCGATGGAGAAGCTCGAGGGCGACCTGCTGAAGTCGCTGTCGCGCGCCCCGGAGCCGGAGCCCGCGGACGAGGAGGTGATGGACCTCATCCCGACCGACCAGAACATTTTCGGCCTGCAGGATCTCTCGGCCGAGGAAGAGGCCGCCGCGATTCCGCCCGAGGAAATGACCGCCGAGGACATCGAGGCGGCCATCGCCGCCGAGCTGGGCGGCGGCCGGCGCTGACGGACGCCGGGAGCAACGCATGCAGGGGCGCGGCAATGACGGCTGGCGCGCCCCGGAGCTGCGGCTTCCCGACGGGGTGACGACAGCCGGGGCGGCGACACCGGCGGCACCGGTCGCCGAAATCGCCCGCCCTGCCCTCGTCGCACCGCTGCTCGCGGCGGTGCGTGGCTACGACCCCAACGCCGACGTCGCGCTGGTCGAGCAGGCCTACGAGCTCGCCGCGCGCGCGCACGCCGGGCAGCAGCGCGACAGCGGCGAGCCCTACATCACGCATCCCGTGGCCGTGGCGACGATCCTCGCCGGCTACCGGCTCGACGTCGGCTCGCTGATCACCGCCATCCTGCACGACACGATCGAGGACACGCCGGTCACGCGCGCGGAGATCGCGCGACGCTTCGGCGAGGAGATCGCGGGCCTGGTCGACGGGGTCACCAAGCTCACCAGGCTGGAGCTGCAATCCGACCGGACCAAGCAGGCGGAGAATTTCCGCAAGCTGGTGCTCGCCCTCTCGCGCGACATCCGCGTGCTGCTGGTCAAGCTCGCGGACCGGCTGCACAACATGCGCACGCTCGGATCCATTCCTGGTTCGGAACGGCGCCAGCGCATCGCGCGAGAGACGATGGACATCTATGCGCCCCTCGCCGACCGCATCGGCATGGACGCTATGAAGACGGAGCTGCAGAACCTCGCGTTCGCGCAGCTCGAGCCGGACGCCCATGAGACGATCACGGCGCGGCTCAACTTCCTGCGCGGCCAGGGGGCGGACGTGATCGAGCGCATGCGCGGCGAACTCGCGCGCATCTGCCGCGAGTCCGGCGTCGACGTGGTCGAGGTCACGGGGCGCGAGAAATCCCCCTACTCCGTCTGGGAGAAGATGAAGCGGCGCAACGTGGAGTTCGAGCAGCTCTCGGACATCATGGCGTTTCGCATCGTCGTGCCGACGCGCGAGGCCTGCTACGCCGCCCTGGGCGCGGTGCACGCGGCCTATCCCGTCACCGCGGGGCGGTTCAAGGACTACATCTCCACGCCCAAGGCGAACGGCTATCAGAGCCTGCACACGGGCGTCGCCCTGCGCGCGCCGCGCAACCAGAAGATCGAGATCCAGATCCGCACGCCTGAGATGCACGCGGTGGCGGACAATGGCGTCGCCGCGCACTGGCACTACAAGGGCGGCGGGCGGGCCGGTTCAGAGGGCGACGAGATCGGGCGCTTCCGCTGGGTGCAGGACCTGCTCGAGATCCTGGAGAACTCCAGCGCCGACGAGTTCCTCGAGAACACCAAGCTCGAGCTCTACCAGGACCAGGTATTCTGCTTCACGCCGAAGGGCCAGCTGATCCAGCTGCCGCGTGGCGCCACACCGGTGGATTTCGCCTACGCCGTGCACTCGCAGGTGGGCGACACCTGCGTGGGGGCGAAGGTCAACGGCAAGCTGATGCCGCTGCGCCACGTGCTGCAGAACGGCGACCAGGTCGAGATCATGACCTCGCGCGGCGGCACGCCCTCCGCGCAATGGGAACGCTTCGTCGTCACCGGCAAGGCGCGCGCGCGTATCCGCCGCTTCCTCCAGCAGCAGCAGCGCGAGGCGAACCGCGATGCCGGGCGCACGGCGCTCATCAAGGCGTTCCGCGCCGACGGGCTCGACGGCTCGGAGAAGGTGCTCGAGGGTGCGCTGAAGACTCTGAAGCTCGCGAGCCTCGACGAGTTGCTGATCGCGGTCGGCACCGGGCATCTCGGCGCCAGGGACGTGGTCGCCGCCGCCTACCCGGAGCTGCGGGTCGCCGCGCGCGCGCAGCACATGCTGCCCAGCCTGCCGGCGCGCGCCAGGCCGCAGACGAGCGGCAACACGCTGCCGATCACCGGCCTCGTGCCGGGCCTGGCGATCAAGTACGCCGGCTGCTGCCACCCGGTGCCGGGCGACCCGATCGTCGGCATCGTCACCACCGGCAAGGGGGTCACGATCCACGCGCGCGACTGCCCGACGCTGGAGACCTTCGCGCCGACACCGGAACGTTTCATCGATGTCGACTGGGAGCCGGGCGCGCGGCTGCCGACGCCGGCGAAGGGCGAGGGCTTCACCGGGCGGCTCTCGGTTATCGCGGACAACGCGCCGACCTCGATCGCCTCCGTCACCAACGCGATCGCCAAGCAGGACGCGGCGGTGGCGAGCCTGCGCGTGGTGAACCGCCAGGCGGATTTCTTCGAAATGCTGGTCGATGTGGAGGTGCGCGACCTGCAGCAGCTCGCGGCCGTGATGGCGAGCCTGCGCGCGGCCTCCCATGTGCACGAGGTGGACCGCGCCCGCGGCTGAGCCGCGGACCGTGCTGCGAGCGCGGGCGACTTGTAGCAGGGACCGCACAGGATGGGGGATCGGTCATGAGCAGGCGCGGGTCGGGCCGCTTCGTCGCGGCAGAAGGCGAGACCAGGACGCTCGGCAAGGTGCCGGCCACCGGGACGAGGGTTCACGGCGCCACGGAGGACGATGGTACGATGTCGCAGCGACCTGACCCGAAGCAGGCGGCGCCCGCGGCGATCAGCGCGATGCTGGCGCTGCAGCGCCACGTGAACGAGAACGGCATCGACAAGAAGCTGCAGGAGCTGGTGAAGATCCGCGCCTCGCAGATCAACGGCTGCGCCTATTGCCTGGCGCTGCACGCCGATCTCGCGCGCAAGTACGGCGAGGCGCAGGCGCGCATCGACCTGCTGGCGGTCTGGCGCGAGGCGCGCGGTGTGTACAGCCCGGCGGAACGCGCGGCGCTGGCCTTCGGCGAGGCGGTGACGCGCATCGGCGAGGAAGGCGTGCCGGACGCGGTCTATGCGGAGGCGGCGCGGCATTTCCCGCCCGCGC
The DNA here is from genome assembly GCA_027306955.1 of Acetobacteraceae bacterium. Lineage (GTDB taxonomy): Bacteria > Pseudomonadota > Alphaproteobacteria > Acetobacterales > Acetobacteraceae > JAJXXT01. Next base: position 7,733 of record DAHUXX010000190.1, read on the forward strand.
AGCTCGTTGAGCTCACACTCATGATCGGCGTGATCAACACCTGGAACCGGCTGATGGCGACGTTCCACGTGCCGCCCCCGCCCTCAGCACCCACACCCGCACCCACACCCACACCCCCAGCCACCGGGGTCGCGTGAACGCGCATGATCATCGGCGTCGGCTCCGACATCTGCGACATCCGCCGCATCGAGGCGACGATGGAGCGCTACGGCGAGCGGTTCCTGCTGCGCGTCTTCACGGAAACCGAGCGCCGCAAGGCGGAGCGGCGCAACGGGCAGAACCGCGCCGGGACCTATGCCAAGCGGTTCGCCGCCAAGGAGGCCTGCGCCAAGGCGCTCGGCACCGGGTTCCGCCACGGCGTGTTCATGTCTGACCTCGGCGTGGTGAACCGGCCGGGCGGGCAGCCCGGCTTCCTGCTGACGGGCGGCGCCGCAGCGCGGCTCGCTGCCCTGGTGCCGGCGGGCTATGCGCCGCGGCTCGACCTCACCATGACCGACGAATACCCCTATGCCTACGCGCAGGTGATCATCTCCGCCGAGCTTGCCTGAGCCGCTGGATGCCCCGGCATGCGTTTGGTGCTAGAAGGCCCACCGAACCGGATGGGTGGACAACGGACGATGAGCGGATCCTGGCGGCACGTTCGGGTTTTGGCCGGGCCGGGAGGCGGGGCGTGAGGCGCCGCTCCCTGCTCGCCTCCGGCGGCGCGGTGCTGCTCGGCGGTGTCATGGCCTTCCTGCTCGACGAGGGGCGCGGCGAGGCGGCCGCGAACAGCGTCCTCACGCCGGAGGCGATCTTCTACGAGCCCGACGCACCGGTGCTCGGCAACCCGAAGGGGGCGCTGCCGATCGCCGAGTTCTTCGACTATCGCTGCCCCTATTGCCGCGGCATGCACCCGATGCTGCAGCGGCTGGTCGCAGCGAACCCGGACATCCGCTACGTCGCCAAGGAATGGCCGGTGTTCGGCGGCCCCTCCGTCACCGCGGCGCGGGTGGCGCTGGCGGCGAATTTCCAGGGCAAGTTCGACGCGGTGAACGCCGCGCTGTTCAAGGCGCATATCGTCGACACCGCCTCCGTCGTGGACACGGCGGCGCAGGCGGGCGTGGATATGAAGCGGCTGGAAAGCGACCTCAAGGCGCGTGCGAGCGAGATGGACAGCGCGCTCGGCACCGCGGCGATGCAGGCGGTGGCACTCGGCCTGCAGGACACGCCCGGCTTCATCATCGGCCCGTTCCTGATCCCCGGCGCTCTCAGCGAGAAGAACCTCGCGACCGTGGTGAAGAACGCGCGGGCGAAGCTGGCGAAGCAGAAGAGCTGACCGGCCCCGTCTCTTCCGGGCGTGGCGAAACCCTCAGTTCCCGACGATCTCGCGGATGACGCCGACCGCCTCGTCCACGCCTGCCCGGTCCACGTCGAGATGCATGCAGGCGCGGCCACGCGGGCCCATCACCGAGAAGGCGATGCCGCGCGCGCGGGCCTTGGCGGAGAGCGCCTCCGCCGTGATGCCGGCACCCGAGGGCTCGAAGAACACCAGGTTGGTCTCCGGCGTCTGCACCTGGAAGCCCGGGACCTGCGCCAGCCCCGCGGCGAAGCGCCTGGCGTTGGCGTGGTCCTCCGCGAGCCGGTCGATATGGTGGTCGAGCGAATAGAGGCACGCGGCCGCGCAGATGCCGGCCTGGCGCATCGAGCCGCCGAGCCGCTGCTTCCAGCGCCAGGCGGCGTCGATGAAGGCGGCCGAGCCGCACAGCACGGCACCGAGCGGCGCGCCCAGCCCCTTGGTGAAGTCGAGCCAGACGCTGTCATAGCCCACGGCCATCTCGACGGCGGGAATGCCGGCGGCGACGGCTGCGTTCATCAGCCGCGCCCCGTCCATGTGGGTCGCCATGCCGTGCGCGCGCGCCCACTCCGCGACGGCGCGCAGCTTGGCCAGCGGCCAGACCGTGCCGCCGCCGATATTGGCGGTCTGCTCCACCTCCACCAGCACCTGCGGCATGGAATAGCGGGTCTTGGCGCGCAGCGCGGCATCAAGCGCCGCGACCTCGAACTGCCCGCCCTCGCCGGGCAGGCCGGTGATCGGGGCACCCGTGAGCGCCGCGCCGCCGCCACCCTCGCTGGTGAGGATGTGGGCCGTGTGGTGCGCCAGGATCTCGTCGCCCGGGCGGCAATGGGTGAGGATCGCGATCTGGTTGCACATCGTGCCGCTGGGCAGGAACACCGCGGCTTCCTTGCCGAGCAGCTTCGCCATGCGGTCGCACAGCGCGTTCACGGTGGGATCGAGCCCCGCCTGCTCGTCGCCCATCTCCGCCGCCATCATCGCCGCCTTCATGGCCGGCGTCGGCAGCGACTGGGTGTCGGAATAGAGGTTCACCCGCACCGGCGGCAGGCCGGGTGCGGGACGAGGCGGGGCATGGACCATGTTGTTGCAGTTTCCGGCTGTGAAAAGGGTCGGGCCGGCGTGACAGCGCGCGCCGGCCGGGGCCGAATAGACCAAATCGGTGACCGGTTGGCCAGGGGTGGCGGTCAGTAGGAAGGCAGCCCCGGCGCTTCGTGCGGCGCCACCGCGATGCCCTCGACCTCGACCAGCCATTCGGGCCGGCACACCGCGCCGCGCAGCACGAGGCGCGGCAGGTCGCCGAAGCGTTCCGCCGCCATGGCCTCGATCCGGTTCCGGTCGCTCGGGTCGCGCAGGTAGACGACGAGGTGCGTCATGTCGTCGAGCGAGGCGCCGCCGGAATGCAGCAGCGCATCCACGTTCTCGAGCGCGCGGGTGAACTGGCGGCCGACATCGCCCCGGTGCACGACCTTGCCGGAGGCATCGATGCTGGCCGTGCCGGAGACGAAATGGTGCGCGCGGTCGGCATAGGCGACGCGGGTGCCACGCTCGAAGGTGACGCCGTAGTCCGCGGTCGAGCAAAGATGGTCGAAGTCGTTGAGGTACGAGACCTGCTCCGGCCGCAGCCCGAGCACGGAATAGGCGTCCATCAGCACGACATCGTAACGGTGAGAGCAGGAGCCCTCGATGCCGGTGCTGGCGAGGAAATGGGTCTCGCGCGTGAGCCCCTCGCGCGCGAACAGTTCCACCCGGGCATCGACCATGTCCTGGTAGAACACGTCGACGTCCTTGACGTAGATCCAGGTGCGCACGCACTGGTCGGCGAGACTCGCGCCGTGCGCGGCGAGAACGTCGGTGAGGTTGGCGAACACCGCGCGCGTCTGCGCCGCCGCCTCGCTCGGCCCGCCCGTGTCGCGCGCGCACAGGCGCGTGCTCCACAGATGCTCGAGGTCGCCGATGCGCGCCAGCATATGGCCAGGGGCGACCTCCCGCTTTGCGGCGCTGGTCATGCCGTCGAGGTGGTAGGCGAGCATCGCCACCTTGCCGTCCGGCAGCGGTGCCTGCTGCACCATGGAGACGGCGACCTGGCTGTCCAGCGGCTCGCGCGCGAGGCTGCTCTGGGCGGCGAGCTTCGCCTGATTCGCCGCGTCGCTGAGATAGAGGCGGCGGAACACCGCGGTCTCCGGCGCCAGGTTCAGCGTCTGCAGCGCCTCGGCGTAACGGTGCGCCAGCACGTCGAGCTGGCCGGCGACGGGCAGATCGCCGGGTGCCTCGACGGTGATGAAATGTTCGCCGCGCCCGGATCGCCCGGCCGCGCTGTGGAAGGCAAGCCCGTGGGTCCGGTGCGCCATGATGTTTCCTCCCGCCTGGACACGCGCCGATGCCGCCCCGGCTGCGTCGGGCACGAATCCACGAGGCGGCAACGTGGCGACGCTAGGAACCGCCGCGAGACCGCGTCGTTGACGTGGATCAAGGCACCCCGCGGCGCGGGCCGCGGCGGCGGCCGGGCGCCTCAGGCGGGCGGGAGGGTGCGCTCCAGCCGGCCGAAATAAACCACCTTGCCGGTGGGCTTGCCGGTGGGCGAGCCGCCGGGCGGTTCGATCGAGATCATGATCTGCATGCCCGCGCGCGGCAGCACCGCGGGGTGGACGATGGTCATCGCCGTCGCGCCGGGCGGCATGACGCCGAGGGAGACGGGCGCCGCAGCCCCGGGCGCGAGGCCCCAGAGCTGAAATGCCCTGCCCGCCGGCGGCGCGGGCAAGGCGCCGGCATCCGCGCGCACGGCAATGATGCGCAGGCCGCCCCCGGGCGCGGCGGCGGCGGTGAAGACCGGGGTGCCCTGGTCCGGCACCAGCACCGCGGTCATGGTCGGGCCCTTCGGCGTGGGCAGCAGCAGAAGCACGGCGAGCGCCACGGCGACGGCGCTGGCGCCCATGGCCCAAAGCCGCCACAGCCAGGGCGCGCCGGCAGACGCCGTGGCCGGCCGGCGCGCCTCGCCGCCCAGCGCCGCCTCGATGCGGTTCCAGAGATCGGGCGGCGGCGCCTCGGGCACGGCGAGGGCGGTGAGCGGTGCCAGCTCGCGCTGCCAGCGCGCGACCGCCTCGCGCCAGGCGGAGTCACGCGCCATCGCCGCCTCCACAGCGCCGGCGGTGCGGGCGTCGAGCGTGCCGAGCACGTATTCGCCGGCGAGCCCCTGGATCTCCTCCGGCGCCGTGGGCAGCCCCGTCATGGCTGGCGTACCATCACGACAGGCACTCCCGCAGGCTCAGCAGGCCGCGGCGGATCCAGGATTTCACCGTCCCGAGTGGCACCGACAGTCGCTCGGCGACCTGTGGGTGCGAGAGACCGTGGACGAAGGCGAGCAGGATCGATTCCCGGTTGCGCGGCTCCAGCCGGTCGAGGCAGGCGCGCAGCCGTGCCGCGTCCTCCGCCTCGCCGAGCCGGTCCAGCACGTCCGGTGCCACCGCCGCGTCGCCCAGCCCCGGGTCGTCGGTCAGCACCTCGCGGCCGCGGGCGCGTGCGATGTCCAGCGCCGCGTGGCGCACGATGCCGGCGAGCCAGGCGGCGGCCGGGCCGCGCGCCGGGTCGAACTGGCGCGCGCGCTGCCAGACGCGCAGGAACGCGTCCTGCAGGGCATCGGCGGCGGCGCTGCGGTCGCGCAGGATGGCCATGGCGATTCCGAACAGCCTCGTGGACTGCCTGGCGTAAAGCGAGCGCAGCGCGGTGCGGTCACCGGAGGCCACCGAGGCGAGGAGGCCGGCCAGATCGCCCTCCCCCTCCATTACGCCGCACCGGCCTTCGCGGATGCGGACGGCGCGGACGAGGAAGGGGGCGGTGCCGTGGGCCGGCCGTAGACCGTGGCGGCGCGGCGGATGAAGGCGCTGACCATGCGGCGCACCGCTTCCTGGAACACGACGCCGATCGCGGCCTGCAGCACCCGGCTGCGGAACTCGAAATCCACCTTGAAGTCGATGCGGCAGCCCTCGCCCACCGGCTCGAAGATCCAGTGGTTGGTGAGATAACGGAATGGTCCGTTCTCGTATGCGACGACGATGCGCCGCGGCCGATCGAGCGTGACGCGGCTGGTGAAGCTCTCGCGGAACGGGCCGAAGCCGATGGTGAGGTCGGCGATCATGAGCGTCTCGTTGCGCGAGCGCACTCGCGCGCCGATGCACCAGGGCAGGAACTCCGGGTAGCGGCCCACATCGGCGACGAGGTCGAAAAGCTGGTCGTCGCGCCAGGGAACGGTGCGGATTTCGGCGTGCCGCGGCATCAGGCTGCGGCGGCGCGGGCAGCTCGCAGCGCCGCGAAATCCTGGTCGGCGTGGTAGGAGGAGCGGGTGAGCGGGCTCGCCGAGACCATCAGGAAGCCGCGGGCGCGGGCGAGCGAGGCGTATTCCTCGAACATCGCGGGCGTCACGAACTCGGCGACCGCGGCATGCTTCACCGTGGGCTGGAGGTACTGGCCAATGGTGAGGAAATCGACCCCGGCGATGCGCAGGTCGTCCATCACCTGCATCACCTCCGCACGGGATTCGCCGAGGCCCACCATAAGGCCGGACTTGGTGAAGATGCCGGGCGCAAGCGTCTTCATCCGGTCGAGGAGGCGCAGCGACTGGTAGTAGCGCGCGCCGGGGCGGATGGCGGGGTAGAGGCGCGGCACGGTCTCGAGGTTGTGGTTGAACACATCCGGCGGATCGGCGGCGACAATCTCGGCCGCCCCCTCCTTGCGCAGGAAATCCGGCGTCAGGATCTCGATCGTCGTGCCCGGCGCGCCCTCGCGCACGGCGCGGACGGTGGCGGCGAAATGCGCGGCGCCGCCATCGTCCAGGTCGTCGCGGTCGACCGAGGTGATCACCACGTGGCGCAGGCCGAGCTTCGCCACCGCGTCCGCGACGCGGCGCGGCTCATCGGCGTCGAGCGGCTGCGGCTGGCCGGTCGCGACGTTGCAGAAGGCGCAGGCGCGCGTGCAGGTGTCGCCCATGATCATCATGGTGGCGTGGCGCTGCGACCAGCACTCGCCGACATTGGGGCAGGCGGCTTCCTCGCACACTGTCACCAGGCGGTTGCCGCGCATCAGCGCGCGGGTCTCGTGGTAGACGGGATGGGTCGGCGCCTTGACCCGGATCCAGGCGGGTTTGCGCGCAATCGGGTTGTCCGGGCGCGCCGCCTTTTCCGGATGGCGCGCCGCGCCGACGCGTGCCCCCTCCCGGCGGTGGTCAATCTCGATGCGCGTGACCGGATTTTCCATGGCTCAGAAGTGGACAGCCCTGCCGTAAGCGTCAAGCACGGCCTCGTGCATGGTCTCGCTGATCGTGGGGTGCGGGAAGACGGTGTGCATCAGCTCGGCTTCCGTCGATTCCAGCGTTCGCGCGATGGCGTAGCCCTGGATCATCTCGGTCACCTCGGCACCCACCATGTGCGCGCCGAGCAGCTCGCCGGTCTCAGCGTCGAACACGGTCTTTACCATGCCCTCGGGCTCGCCCATCGCGATTGCCTTGCCGTTGCCGATGAAAGGGAAGCGCCCGACGCGCACCTTGCGCCCGGCAGCCTTCGCCTTCGCCTCCGTCCAGCCGACGGAGGCGACCTGCGGCATGCAGTAGGTGCAGCCCGGGATGTTGCTCCAGTCGAGCGGGTGCGGGTGCAGGCCCGCGATGTTCTCCACGCAGACCACGCCCTCGTGGCTCGCCTTGTGCGCGAGCCAGGGCGGGCCGGCGAGATCGCCGATCGCGTAGATGCCCGGCTCGCCGGTGCGGCCGTATTCGTCGATCACCACATGGGTGCGATCGACTTTGATTTTCGTGCCCTCGAGACCGAGGTTCTCGACATTGCCGACGATGCCGACCGCGGAGATCACGCGATCGACCGTAATCTCCTGCGCCTTGCCGCCGGCTTCCACGGTGACCGTGACGTTGTCCGCACCCTTTTTCACGCCCTTTACCGAGGCGTTGGTGAGGAGGGTCATGCCCTGCTTCTCGAAGGATTTTTGCGCAAAAGCGGAAATCTCCTCGTCCTCCACCGGCAGCACGCGGTCCATCACCTCCACCACGGTGACGGACGCACCCATGTTGCGGAAGAAGCTCGCGAATTCGATGCCGATGGCGCCGGAGCCGATGACCAGCAGCGATTTCGGCATCGCCGGCGGCACCATGGCGTGGCGATAGGTCCAGACCAGTTTGCCGTCGGCCTCGATGCCCGGCAGCTCGCGCGCGCGCGCACCGGTCGCGAGGATGATGTGCGCGGCGGAGAACGTGCCCACCAGCTTGCCGTCCTTGGTGACGGCGAGCTTGCCGCCGCCGGCGAGCTTCGCGGTGCCGTCCACCACGGCGATTTTGTTCTTGCGCATCAGGTGCGCGACGCCGGAGGAAAGCTGCTTCGCGACCGCCCGCGAGCGCTTCACCACCGATGTAATATCGAAACGGATATTGTCCGCGGCGAAGCCGTAGTCCGGCAGATGGCGCAGAAGATGGTTGATCTCCGACGAACGCAACAGCGCCTTGGTGGGGATGCAGCCCCAGTTGAGGCAGATGCCGCCGAGATTCTCGCGCTCCACGACACAGGTTTTCATCCCCAGCTGGGCCGCGCGGATGGCGGCGACATAGCCGCCGGGCCCGCCGCCCACCACGATGATGTCGAAGCTCTGGTCGGCCATCGGTCTCTCCCTATCCGGCGAGGGCGGCGAGGCTGTCGCCCTCGAGGCGCATCCCGGTCCAGTCGTCGAGCGGCCTGGCGCCGAGGCCGCGGTAGAAGGCGATGGAAGGCGCGTTCCAGTTCAGCACCTGCCAGTTGAGGCGGGTGCAGCCTTCGGCAAGGGCGCGGGCGGCGAGATAGCGGAACACCGCCTTGCCGATGCCGCCGCCGCGATGTTCGGGCTCGACGAAGATGTCCTCGAGATAGATGCCCGGTCGCGCCTGAAAGGTGGAGAAATTATAGTACCAGAGCGCGAAGCCGATGGGCTCGCCCTCCTTCTCGATGATCATCGCGTGCGCGTGCGGCCTCGGCGCGAAGAGCGCGCGGGCGAAATCGGCCTCGGTGCCGATCGCCTCGTGCTCCATGCGCTCGTACTCGGCGAGGCGGCGGACGAAATGGGCGACGAGGGTCTCGTCGCCCGGCTTGGCCTCGCGGAAGACGACGCCCGCCGGGGTCACGGAAAAAGCCCCGTCACAGCATCAGGCTCATCGGATCCTCGACGATGCGCTTGAAGGCGGCGAGCCACTTCGCCCCGAGCGCGCCGTCGATGACGCGGTGGTCGACCGAGAGCGTGCAGGTCATCACCGTTGCGATGGCGATCTGGTCGCC
>DAHUXX010000204.1 GCA_027306955.1 Acetobacteraceae bacterium
GAGGCCGTAATAGATCGCGGCGTTGCCGCCGGTGGCGTAGAGCCGGGCCGCCGCGCGCAGCGTCGCCGCCGGCACACCCGTCGTCGATTCCGTCGCTTCCGGTGACCGCGACGGATCGGCAACGAACTCCGCCCACTCGGCAAAGGTCGCGAGGTCGCAGCGCTCGCGCACGAAGGCCTCGTTCACCAGGCCCTCGGTCACGATCACGTGCGCGATCGCCGTTAGCACGGCGACATTGGTGCCGGGGCGCAGTGCGAGGTGATGCGCGGCCTTGACATGCGGTGATTGCACCAAGTCGATCCGACGCGGGTCGAGCACGATCAGCTTCGCCCCCTCGCGCAGTCGCTTCTTCAGGCGCGAGGCAAACACCGGGTGCGCGTCGGTCGGGTTGGCGCCGATGGTCATCACCACATCGGCATGCTCGACGGAATCGAAATCCTGTGTCCCCGCGGAGGTGCCATAGGTGGTCTTGAGCCCGTAGCCGGTCGGCGAGTGGCAGACGCGGGCGCAGGTGTCGACATTGTTGTTGCCGAACCCGGCGCGCACCAGCTTCTGCACCAGGTACGTCTCCTCGTTGGTGCAGCGCGAGGAGGTGATGCCGCCAACCGCGCCCACGCCATGTTGCGCCTGGATGCGCCGGAACTCGCTCGCGACATGCGCGATCGCCTCCTCCCAGGAGACCTCGCGCCAGGGATCCGTTACCCTGGTGCGCAGCATCGGCTTGAGGATGCGGTCGGGATGTGTGGCGTAGCCGGTCGCGAAACGGCCCTTGACGCAGGAATGGCCGCGATTGGCCTTACCGTCCTTGTACGGCACCATGCGCACCAGCGTGTCGCCCTGCATTTCCGCCTTGAAGCTGCAACCGACGCCGCAATAGGCGCAGGTGGTAACAGCGGAATGTTCCGGCTGTCCGAGCTCGACCACGCTCTTTTCGATCAGCGTCGCGGTCGGGCAGGCCTGCACGCAGGCCCCGCAGGAGACGCACTCGCTGGCGAGGAAACTCTCGTCCATCCCCGCCGAGACGTGCGATTCGAAGCCGCGCCCGCCGATGGTGAGCGCAAACGTGCCCTGCACTTCCTCGCACGCGCGCACGCAGCGCGAGCAGACGATGCATTTCGCGGGATCAAACTGGAAATAGGGGTTGGAGGTGTCGACCCGGGCGTCGAGATGGTTGGCGCCGCCATAGCCGTAGCGCACCTCGCGCAGCCCCACCGCGCCCGCCGCGTCCTGCAGTTCGCAATTGCCGTTGGCTGAGCAGGTGAGGCAGTCGAGCGGATGGTCGGAGATGTAGAGTTCCATCACCCCGCGCCGCAGCCGCGCGAGTCTGGGCGACTGCGTGTGCACGACAAGCCCCTCGGCGACCGGCGTGGTGCAGGAGGCGGGCGTGCCCGCGCGCCCCTCGATCTCGACCAGGCACATCCGGCAGGACCCGAAACCATCGAGCATGTCGGTGGCGCAGAGTTTTGGCACCTTGATGCCGGCCTCCATCGCCGCACGCATCAGCGATGTGCCCTCCGGCACCGTCACACACTGGCCGTCGATGGTCAGTGTCACCAGCGCCGTCGCCGCCGACGCTTTGGTTCCGTAGTCGATTTCCTGGATCAGGCCCATGGCATCACTCCGCGGCCATCCGCGCCCCGGCGCGCGGCACGAAATCCTCGGGAAAATGGGTCAGCGCGCTCATCACCGGATACGGCGTAAACCCGCCAAGCGCGCAGAGCGAGCCGTACTTCATCGTGTGGCAGAGATCGGCGAGCAGCTCGCGCTGCGCCTCCGGTCGAACGCCGGCGAGCAGCCGGTCAATCACCTCCACGCCGCGCACGGAGCCGATGCGGCAGGGCGTGCATTTACCGCAGCTCTCGATCCCGCAGAATTCGAGCGCGAAGCGTGCCTGGTGCGCCATGTCCACCGTGTCGTCGAACAGCACGACGCCGCCATGCCCGATCAGCCCGTCGCGCGCGGCGAAGGCCTCGTAATCGAACGGAGTGTCGAACAGGGCCGGGGGGAAATAGGCGCCGAGCGGCCCGCCCACCTGCGCCGCGCGCACAGGCCGCCCGCTCGCCGTGCCGCCGCCCACGCGCTCCACCAGCTCGCCGAGGGTCACGCCGAACGCACACTCGTAGAGCCCGCCACGGCGGATATTGCCTGCGAGCTGCACCGGCATCGTGCCGCGCGAGCGTCCGAGCCCAAAGCCCTGATACGCGCCCGCACCCTCAGCGATGATCCACGGCACGGAGGCGAGCGAGATCACGTTGTTGATCACCGTGGGCTTGCCCCACAGGCCCTGGATCGCCGGCAGCGGCGGTTTGGCGCGCACCATGCCGCGCTTGCCCTCGAGACTGTCGAGCAGCGAGGTTTCCTCGCCGCAGACATAGGCGCCGGCGCCAACGCGCACCTCGAGCGCGAACCCGTCGAGCACACCCTCGCGCGCCGCGATGCGGATCGCCTCGCGCATCGCCGTGACCGCGTGCGGGTATTCGGAACGGATATAGATGTAGCCCTGCGACGCGCCGACGGCGAAGCCCGCGATCGCCATGCCCTCGATGAGCAGGAAGGGATCGCCCTCCATGATCATGCGGTCGGCGAACGTGCCGGAATCGCCCTCGTCTGCGTTGCAGACGATGAATTTCGGCGCGCCCGTCGCCGTCGCCGCGGTGCGCCACTTCATGCCGGTAGGGAACCCGGCGCCGCCGCGCCCACGCAGGCCGGAGGCAACGATCTCCTCCACTGTCGCGGCCGCCCCGAGCGATTTCGCCCGCGCGAGCCCCTTCCAGCCGCCATGCGCGGCATAGTCCGCGGGCGAAAGCGGGGCTGTGATGCCACAGCGCGCGAACACCAGGCGCGTCTGCTCGCGCAGGAACGGGATCTGTTCGACCGGCCCCAGCGCTTTCGCATGCGCGCGGCCGTCCAGGATCGCGGCGAGCACGCCCTCGGCGTCAGCGGGCCGCATCGGTCCGAATCCAATACGATCTTCGGAACCCTCCGCCTCCAGCAGCGGTTCGAGCCAGATCATCCCGCGCGTGCCGGTACGCACGAGGTCGAGCGCGATCCCGCGCGCCGTCGCGGCTGCCTGCAGCGCGGCGGCGACACGGTCCGCCCCCACCGCGACCGCGGCGGCATCAGCAGGCAAGGAGAGGCGCAGCCGGCTCATGCCGCGTGCTCCAGCGCCTCATCCAGCGTCGCCGCGTCAAGCCGGCCCAGCACCTCGCCGTCCAGCATGGCCGCCGGCGCGCAGGCGCACAGGCCGAGGCAGAACACCGGTTCCAGCGTCAGCGCACCATCCGGTGTCGTCGCGTGCCACTCGAGCCCATGCCGGCGTCGTACCTCCGCCGCCAGCGCCTCACCACCCGCCGCCTGGCATGCCTCTGCCCTGCACAGGCGCAGCACATGCCGCCCGGGCGCGTGGCGCCGGAAGTCGTGATAGAAGGTGACAATACCATGCACCTCCGCACGGCTGAGGTTGAGGGCGGCGGCGACCAGGGTCTCGGCCTCAGCCGGTACATGGCCGAAAACCTCTTGCAGTGCATGGAGAATTGGCAAGGTAGCGCCTGGTTCCCCAGCGTGTTCGGCGATGATCGCGTTGGCCCGCGCCTCGCTCCAGCGCTCGTATTCCGGCACCGGCGCTTCCTCCTTGCTTTCTTCTGCCTATTTTTGGGTACCGGTATGGGGTAATTTCAAGGCCCTGATTCCGTAGCTCGATAGAACTCGTCAATCGAAGTTGCGCGACGCCGCATCCGGATTGTGGTAATTTATCTAAATTAAGTCTTCAGTTGAAGCCGTGTGCGGCGACGAAGCGCCTGGCCTCGACCAGCAGCGCCGCCGTCAGCGGCGTCAGCGGCTCGCGCTGCGGGTAGATCAGCCCGACGGTCGGCGGCGGAAGCCGGTCATCGATGGGGATCGCGATCAGCCGGCCTGCGACGTCCAGCGTGTCCACCAGCACCGCGGGCAGCACGCCGGCCCACTGGCCGGTGCGCACATGCGCGAGCACGGCGAGCATCGAGTCCGACTGCATCGCCGGAGCCGACACGACGCCCGCCTCGCGCAACGCCGCGTCGATGATGCGTCGGTTCTGCATGTCGGGCGTCAGCAGAGCGAGTGGCACCCCCGCGAGCTGTTCCCAGGTGACCGATCGTGCTGTCGCGAGCGCATGGTCGGCGGCGACCACGAG
>DAHUXX010000219.1 GCA_027306955.1 Acetobacteraceae bacterium
CACCCCCAACATGGCGAGTTGCACCACGCCGGAGACGGTGATGCCGACGGAAAGCGCGTGCCCCTCCGTGGGAAACCGGCCGCGCAGCAGCAGCATGGCGGCGATGGTGACGATGTTGAACACCACCGGTGCCGCCGCTGCGGCGGCGAAACGGTGCAGCCCATTGAGCGCGCCCGAGACCAGGGCTGCGAGGCAGATCAGCGGCATGTAGGGGAAGCTGATCCGGCAGAGCGCGACCACGAGGGCGAATTTCGCCGGGTCGCCGACGAAACCGGGAGCCAGCAGCCCGGCCACGAACGGCATGTAGATCTCGGACAGCACGGTCAGCGCCAGCAGCAGCAGCGCGAGCGCCGAGGCGGCTTCCGCGGCGAAGCGGGAGGATGCCTCGCGCCCCTCGGCGGCCTCGAGGGCCGCGAACCCCGGGACGAAGGCGGCGTTGAAGGCCCCCTCGCCGAACAGGCGGCGGAAGAAATTGGGCAGGCGCATCGCCACCAGGGCCGCGTCGGCAACGGTGCCGGTGCCGAGCAGCGTCGCAATGACGATATCGCGGACAAAGCCGAGTGCGCGGCTCGCCATGGTCCAGCCGCCGACGGTCAGGATGCCGCGAAGCATGGCCGCGGCATAACGGAGAACGCCGCGCCGTTCCTAGGGGAGCGGGAAAACAACAACGAAACGGGCCGGACCCCGCGAGGAGTCCGGCCCGTCCTGAACGACCTGGCGAAGCCGGCGTGGGTGGAACGCCGGCCGCTCACCCGATCGCTGTTACGCGTTCATCTGCAGCGAAGTCACGCCCTCGGCCGAGGCCACCTGCAGTGCCCCAACGCCGTTGGCCGAAGCCGTCTGCAGGCTGCGCGAACCCTCCGCCGAGGCCACCTGCAGCGCCCCAACGCCGTTGGCCGAAGCCGTCTGCAGGCTGCGCGAACCCTCCGCCGAGGCCACCTTCAGACCGCCGACGCCATTCGCCGAAGCCGTCTGAAGGCTCCGCGAACCCTCCGCCGAGGCCACCTTCAGACCGCCGACGCCATTCGCCGAAGCCGTCTGAAGGCTCCGCGAACCCTCCGCCGAGGCCACCTTCAGGCCGCCGACGCCATTCGCCGAAGCCGTCTGCAAGCTGCGGACCCCATCCGCGGAAGCGACGTTCAGGCTCGCGGCGCCGTTGGCGGAGGCGAGGATGGATTGGACACCGCGGGCGCTCGCCAGGGTCTCGGTCATCGCCTGGGCGGGGCTGAGGGACGGCACCGCCAGAAGGGCGAGGGCGGCGATACCGGCATAAAGAGCGTTTTTCATCGAAAGTCTCCTTCGATTTCCGTCGCTGGCGTCCTCTGTCGGGCGGGAGCGGAGCGGGTGGTTGATCGGTTGATCGAGCGGCTGCTGTCGTTTGCCGTCGCTGGTCCAGATACGCCCGGGGCTGGCTGTGCGTAACGCCGGCCCATTTGCTAGCGCTTATGCAAAAAAGTATGAAACCAAGCGGGATTACGGGCTATTCATCCGTCTGGCCGCGGGAAATGAGCCGTCGCAGCGCCTCTGAAGGTCCAATTGCCCCCGTCAGCAACAGCGCGACTTCCTCGCAGATTGGCATTGTGACACCGGCGGCGCGGGCGCGCGCCAACAGTGGTGCCGCGCTCGCCGCGCCTTCCACCGCATGACTGCGTCCCGCCATCACCTGGTCCGGGGTCACGCCCCGGCCGAGCGCCAGGCCGTGCGCGAAGTTGCGGCTCGCCGCCCCGGTGCAGGTCAGCACCAGGTCGCCGAGCCCGGACAGCCCCGCAACCGTCTCCGCCCGCCCGCCAAGCGCCACGGCGAGCCGCACGATCTCCGCCAGCCCTCGCGTGATCAGGGCGGCGCGCGCGTTCTCGCCGAAGCCGGCGCCGATCGCCGCGCCCGCCGCGATGGCGATGACGTTCTTGGCTGCCCCGCCCACCTGCGCGCCGATGGCGTCGGCGTTGCCGTAGAGCCGCAGCGCGCCGCCGCCGAGCAGGCTGATGGCGTGCTCGCGCAACGCCGCGTCCGGCGACGCAACCACGCTCGCCGCCGGCAGGCCCCGCGCGATCTCGGCCGCGAAATTGGGCCCGGTCAGCACCCCGGCTTGCAGGTCCGGGCGGACGCAAGCGAGCGTCTCGAGCGGCAGGCGCAGCGTGCCCGCCTCGAACCCCTTGGCGCAGACCAGGACCGGAGCTGCCGGCAGCAGCGCGGCCGTCGCCGCCACGTAGGCCACCGGCACCGCCAGCAGAACGATCCCTGCCGGTCTCATCGCCGCTGTGACCGCGATCGGCGCCGGCAACGTCACGCCCGGCAGGCGGGGATTTTGCCGCGTCGCCGCGATCGCGGCGGCCCCCACGGGATCGCGCGCCCAGAGCGTCACCGGGCGCCCGAGCGAGGCGGTGTGGATCGCCAGCGCCGTGCCCCAGGCGCCCGCGCCCACCACCAGCACGTCTGCCATGGGCATCTCACTCATCGGCAACCCGCCGCAATTCCCACCCGCCATCCGGCTCAGCGAGGACATCGGCGAGGGCAGCGAGGATCGGCGCCAGCCCCTGCTCCCAGCCAAAGGGCGGGTTGGCGATCAGCACGGCACTGCCGTTGAGGCGCGCGGGGTCGAGCGGCGGGCGCAGCGCGAGCTCCGCCAGCACCAGGTCGCGCACGCCGCGCTGGGCGAGGTCGCCGAGCAGCACCACCTGCGGCGCGCGGTGCTTGAGCGGCAGCCAGGCGGCGACGACCGCGCCCGGCATGCGCGCCCGCGTGGTCGCGATCCCGGCGGCAAGGCTCGCGATCTCCTCATCCGCCTCGTAGGGCGGGTCGATCAGCACCAGCGCGCGCCGCTCCGGCGCCGGCAACAGGGCGCGCAGCGCCTCCCACCCGTCGCGCTGGTGCACGCCGATTTTGTTGTTGCCCCGGAACATCCTGCGCAGCGCGGCAGCGTCTTCCGGGTGCAGTTCGCACAGCGCCAG
>DAHUXX010000241.1 GCA_027306955.1 Acetobacteraceae bacterium
CTCGCCTACCTGGGCCTGTTCTGGCGGGAGCGCGCAACGCCCTGAACCGCCTGCCGATCCGGCCGCGGCCGGGGGGCGGGCAGGCGGTGCGGGCGGGCGGCGCGGGCCACCTTCGCGCTAGTAGCAATTGCGGCGCGGGCGTGGCGGCGCGATCATGCGGCCATGGATTCGCACAGCGACGCCCTCCTCGGCTCCATCGCGGCCGACATCGCGCCCATTTCGCGCCAGGTCTGGGACGCGAAATACCGCCATCGCGACGCCGATGGCGCGCCGCTCGACCGCAGCATCGAGGATAGCTGGCGGCGCGTCGCCCGCGCGCTCGCCGAGGCGGAGAAGGACCCCGCCGCGTGGGAGCAGCCCTTCTACGAGGCGCTCACGGATTTCCGCTTCCTGCCGGCGGGGCGCATCCTGGCCGGGGCCGGCACGGCGCGGCGCGTGACGCTGTTCAACTGCTTCGTCATGGGCACGATCGAGGACGACCTCGGCGCCATCTTCGCGCACCTGCGCGAGGCGGCGCTGACGATGCAGCAGGGCGGGGGCATCGGCTACGACTTCTCCACGCTGCGGCCCAAGGGCGCGCCGGTGAAGGGCGTGGGGGCCGATGCCTCGGGTCCGCTCTCGTTCATGGATGTGTGGGACGCGATGTGCCGCACCATCATGTCCGCGGGTGCCAGGCGCGGCGCGATGATGGCGACGATGCGCTGCGACCATCCGGACATCGAGGCCTTCATCGCCGCCAAGCGCGAGGCGGGACGGCTGCGCAACTTCAATCTCTCGGTGCTGGTGACCGACGCGTTCATGCGCGCCGTCGAGACGGACGCGGAGTGGAAGCTGGTATTCGGCGGGCGCACCTTCCGCACCGTGCGCGCCCGCGCCCTGTTCGACGCCATCACGCGCGCGACCTATGACTACGCGGAACCGGGCGTGATCTTCATCGACCGCATCAACGCGCGCAACAACCTTTACTATTGCGAAACGATCAGCGCCACCAACCCGTGCGGCGAGCAGCCGCTGCCGCCCTATGGAGCCTGCCTGCTCGGCTCCATCAACCTCGCGCGCCTGGTGCGCGAGGCCTTCAGCGAGGACGCGCGCATCGACGAGGCGGAGCTCGCCTCGCTCGTCGCCACCGCCATCCGGATGATGGACAACACCATCGACATCTCGAACTTCCCGCTGGAGGCGCAGGCGAGCGAGGCGGCGGCGAAGCGGCGCATCGGGCTCGGCATCACCGGGCTCGCGGACGCGCTCATGATGTGCGGGCTGCGCTACGGCAGCACGGACGCGGCGCGCGTCGCGGGCGACTGGGCGCGCCAGATCGAGCGCGCGGCGTATCTCGCCTCCGTGGCGCTCGCCAGGGAAAAGGGCGCCTTCCCGCTCTATGACCGCGACGCCTATCTCGCCGGGGAGACGATCCGCGGGCTCGACGCCGATGTGCGCGAGGGCATCCGCGAGCACGGCATCCGCAACGCGCTGCTGACCTCGGTCGCACCCACCGGCACGATCTCGCTGGTCGCGGACAACGTCTCCAGCGGCATCGAGCCGGTGTTCGCGCTCGCCTACACGCGAAAGGTGCTGCAGCCGGACGGCTCGCGCGTCGAGGAGGAGGTCTCGGACTACGCGCTGCGGCTCTACCGCAAGCGGTTCGGGGCGGAGGCGGCGCTGCCGGAGTGCTTCGTGACGGCGCAGGACCTGACGCCCGCGGAGCATGTGCGCATGCAGGCCGCGGTGCAGCACCACGTGGACAGCGCGATCTCCAAGACCGTGAACGTGCCGCGCGACATCGGCTTCGAGGCGTTCCAGGAAGTCTATCACGACGCCTATCGCAGCGGCTGCAAGGGCTGCACCACCTACCGGCCGAACGAGATCACCGGCTCCGTGCTGGAGGTGAAGGAAGCGCCCGCCGCGCCCGTGGCCGCCGCGCCCGCGCCCGCCGTTCCGGCGCCCCAGGTCCCCGCGCCGGTTCCTGCCCCCTTGGCGAGCGGGCCGGAGCTGATGCTGCGCGCGGAGAAGCTGCACGGTGCCACCTACAAGCTGCGCTGGCCGGATTCCGTGCATGCGATGTACGTCACCATCAACGACATCGAGCAGGACGGGGTGCGCCGGCCGTTCGAGATCTTCATCAACTCGAAGAACCTGGAGCACTACGCCTGGGTGGTGGCGCTGACGCGGATGATCAGCGCCGTGTTCCGCCGCGGCGGCGACGTGAGCTTCGTCGCGGAGGAGCTGAAGCAAGTGTTCGACCCGCGCGGCGGGCAGTGGAGCGGCGGGCGCTACGTGCCCTCGCTGGTGGCCGCGATCGGCGACGTGATCGAGCGGCACATGCGCGAGATCGGGTTTCTGTCCGACGAGGAGGCGCTGACGGTGGCGCACAAGGCGACGCCGGCGAGTGCGACCTTCCTCGGCCCGCTCTGCCCCAAGTGCAGCCAGCCGGGGCTGATCCGCGAGAGCGGGTGCCTGACGTGCCAGCATTGTGGCTGGTCGAAGTGCAGTTAGCCGGGCGAGTGACACCGGGAAAACACCGAAGGGGAAGCGCATGCCAGCAACGTATTTCAACCCCGGCCAGGGGAATTTCTTCGGCTACAAGCATCTCTATGTGATCGATGGCCCGGCCACCGTCGCCACGCTGCTGAGCGAGGGCGAGCGTGTCCTCTGGGAGCGCCGGACCGCCGCGAACCGGAAGAAGGCCAAGCGGCACGACGACCCGCTGGTCCAGACCTATGGCGGCAGCACCAAGCCGGACGAGAACACGCTGCTGGTGTTCTCGCAGGGAGGGTTCCAGGCGCTGGACACGGCGGTCCTGAACTTCGGCGGCTCGGTCGCGCTCAACAAGAAGAAGCTGATGTGGTTCACCGTCTCCAACGGCGCGGTCTTCCAGGCCGACGTCAACGGCCAGGTCCGCGCCGCCACCACGGGCGAGGTGGAGTTGCGGGTGGGCAAGAATGCCGACGGGATCTTCGTCGATCACTTCGAGGGCATGCGGAACATGAAGTGGATGAACGTCGGCTCGGGTGCGGCGAAGCAGCTCACGACGACGGCTTTCCGCGTGACGCCGGGCGAGCTGCAGAAGGCGATCACACGCCTGCGCCACGTGCCGCCGCCCGGGGCCAAGCTGCCGCCGGCCATCGTCTATGGCGTGCCGGGCCTGGACCTCGGTTTCCTCGACGACTTCGACGACTAGGCCGGCCCCGCGCCGGGCGCGCCGGCCGGGATTGTGTCACTTGTGTCGATTGTGTCACGGGGGCGCGCGAGCACTCCGCGAGGGGTTTTGTCTGTTTTGTCCATTTTGTCCGGGGGCGCGCGGCGGGAAGCGGAGCGAGGCGCGAGCCATGCTACTGACGGGGCGTGGGCCCGTCGCCAATGACGGCGGATATGCGTCTGGCAAGGTCATGGGCAAGTTGTTGGGGCGAATCCCAAGCCAACGTGTTGATATGGCGGATATCGAAATGCAGCTGCTTCAGGTGGTCCTGCCGGCATGTCGGAATGACGGGAATGCCGAGGCCCACCGCAACGCCGGCCTCGAAGTAGACGCCGTTGTTCATCAGCGTGTAATCGGCGACCAGGAAGCGCGAGCGCCGTATCTCGGAGATGATCTCGTCGCTGATTCCATTGATGTGCTCCTTGCCATCGATCCTGAGCGGCTCGTAGCCGGCGGCGCGAATTCCGGCGTCGAAGCCGAGCGTGTACGCCTCGTTCATCGAAGCGTCGAACGACATGGCGACGAAGGCTTGCACGGAGGTTCCGCTACCGGTGGCCAGTTCCTCGGCGCGGTGCGCCCCGGCCGGCAATAATTGCAATGCATCCCCTCCGACACCCTTGATCTCGACAAACCCCCGATCGTCAAGAATGTTAAGTAATAAAAACAATTCGTCACGATCTTTACTGTGTGACGCGCACATAATCGAAAGAAAAATTGAATCAACTGAGTACATTCCTATTTTATAATCAGTGGCTTCTGCAAAAATGGAAAGGACGCGATTGGCGCGCTCCATCAACCGTGGACGACGGCGCCGCCCCACCTGCTGGACGATTTCAGGCGTGAGAATCGGCACAAACCCGGCGCGGTTTTGCTCGCGAACGAAGGCCGAAAGGTTGACCCAAATTGCGTCGGGCAGACCGCGCACCGTTGTCGTCGCGGGCTCGATCTCGAACTCGCCACAGCGCTCGCAGTTCGCATGGAGCCGGTGAGAACCAGCGATCTCCGAGTACTCGCATCGACTCCCGCAAATTCCGCACGCACTGTCCGTCATCCGACCCTCACCATGGCGGCCGGTTCGAAGATAGGCGGCTGTCCGACGATTCGCGCCGCGCGTGGCCGATCAAGCCCGGCTGATCGCCCGCGCCACGCGCACCCCCCGACACAATGGACAAAATCCCCCTCGCCGGCCGGTCGCCGCCCGCGCTCGCGCGATGGGGGA
>DAHUXX010000249.1 GCA_027306955.1 Acetobacteraceae bacterium
CGGATACCGTCACCGCCGACCTGCGCCTGGCGCCGGACGTGCTCGCGGCGCTCGCGGCGCAGGGTCCGGTCGAGCTGGTGGAACCCGCCGTCTCGCCCGTCAATTTCGCCAACCCCAACGTCATCGCCCGCCTGCCGGACGGAAGCTGGATGGGGATCAGCGATGCGTATTCGCCCTGGTCGGCCGCCCTCGCGCAAGCTTGACCCGCGTCCGGAGGCGGCCTAGACCCCGCCCCACTGCCGGGAACGTGGACGCGGGAGATCGCGCCCCGCTCACACGCGAGCTGCGCGCGGGCCTACCGGTGCAACAAGCGGCATTCCCATGGGGTGCCCGGAAAACGAAGGATCCCGCGCATGACCAAGCGCGTCGAAAGCAAATTCAAGATCAACCGCCGCCTCGGCGTGAATCTCTGGGGCCGCGCCAAGTCCCCGCTCTCCAAGCGCGACTACGGCCCCGGCCAGCACGGCCAGCGCCGCAAGAACAAGCCCACAGACTTCGGCGTGCAGCTGATGGCCAAGCAGAAGCTGAAGGGCTACTACGGCAACATCGGTGAGAAGCAGTTCCGCAAGTATTACCAGGAGGCCGTGCGCCGTAAGGGCGACACCTCCGAGAATCTCATCGAGCTGCTGGAGCGCCGGCTTGACGCGGTGGTCTATCGCATGAAGTTCGCAATGACCCCCTTCGCCGCCCGCCAGTTCGTCAGCCACGGCCACATCCTGATCAACGGCAAGCGGGTCAACATCCCCTCCTACCTCGTGCGCGACAACGACGTCGTCGAGGTCAAGGAGTCGAGCAAGCAGCTCGCGATCGTGCTCGACGCCGCGCAGGCCGGCGAGCGCGACGTGCCGGAGTATCTCGAGGTCGATCACCGCGCCATGAAGGGCCGCTTTGCCCGCGCGCCGAAGCTCTCGGACGTGCCCTACCCGGTGCAGATGGAGCCGAACCTGGTCGTCGAGTTCTACTCGCGCTGACGGAGGCGGAATGATGATCGTCGAGGTCACGCGCGGCCCCGCGGTGGAAAGCCGCCACGCCATCGACGCCGCCGTCGTGGACGCCGACGGCGCCCTGGTCTGGTCCTCGGGCGACCCCGATTCCGCGGTCTTCCCGCGCTCGGCGGTGAAGTCGATGCTGGCCCTGCCGATGGTGGAATCCGGCGTGCCGGATCGGCTCGGGCTGACCGCGGCGGAGATCGCGCTCGCCTGCTCCTCGCATGCCGGGGAAATCGTGCACACCAGGGCCGCGGCGTCGATGCTGGCCAAGGCCGGGCGGGACGTCTCCTGCCTCGCCTGTGGCGTGCACTGGCCCTCCAACGAGGCCGCTTCGCGCGCCCTCGCGGCCATGGGCGCGGAGCCGACAGCGCTGCACAACAACTGCTCGGGCAAGCACGCCGGCTTCATCTGCCTCGCCTGCGACCGCGGGCTGGACCCGGCTGGCTACGAAAAGCCGGACCACCCCGCGATGCGCGAGATCACCGCGGCGCTCGCCGCGATGACCGGAGCCGTGCTCGACGAGCGCAACCGTGGCGTCGATGGCTGCTCGATCCCGACCTTCGCCATCCCGCTGCGCGCCCAGGCGCTGGGCTTCGCTCGCGTCGGCACCGGTGCCGGCCAGGCTCCGGTCCGCGCCGCCGCGCTCGCGCGCATCCGCGCCGCGGTCGCCGCCAACCCGCTGATGGTCGGCGGCACCGGCAAGTTCGACACCGACGTCATGAAGGCAATGGGCACGCGCATCTTCAGCAAGGGCGGTGCCGAGGGCGTGCACGCGATGGCGCTGCCGGAGAAGGGGCTCGGCATCGTGGTCAAGGCCCGCGACGGCGCCGGCCGCGCCGGGTGCGTCGCCGTCGCGACGCTCGCCGCGCGCTTCCTCGGCGACGCCGACGACAAGCTCGTCCCGTTCATGCGTCCGACCCTGTGCAATTGGCGCGGCATCGAGGTCGGCCAGATGCGGGTGGCTGCCTGAACCGATACCCGGCGTGGCATCGTCGCGCCGGTCCTTCGCGCGACCGCCAGGCTTTGCCCAAGCGCCCGGCTTCGGATCATTCCCGCCTTGCACCTTACGGTTCCCTGAGTATCGTGGGCCTACTCGCGGAACCGTACCCGGTCGCGAGCCATAATCGGGGGATCTCAAATGCGATCGATGATCTGGGCGGCCGCCGCCGTGCTGGTGCTCACCGCACCGCTGGCGCGCGCGGAGACCGTCTTCAAATGGGCCAATGACGGCGACGTGCGGGCGCTCGACCCGTACACGCTCGACGAGACCGTCCAGAACTCCTTCCTCCAGAACATCTACGAACCGCTCGTGCGGCGCAGCAAGACGCTCGGCCTGGAGCCGGGCCTGGCGACCTCGTGGAAGCTGGTCAACCCCACCACGTGGCAGTTCACGCTGCGCCAGGGCGTGAAGTGGCAGGACGGCACGCCCTTCACCGTGGAGGACGTGCTGTTCTCCATCCAGCGCATCAAGTCCAAGACCTCTTCGACCTCGGAGAACGTCTCGACCGTCAAGGAGGTGAAGAAGGTCGACGACCACACCGTCGATTTCATCACCACGGTGCCCGACCCGCTGCTGCCGTCGGAACTGACCAACGTCGACATGCTGCCCAAGGCGTGGATGACCGCGCACGGCGCCGCCGAGCCCGCCCTCGTCGGCAAGAACTCCAACTACGCGCTGATGCACACCATGGGCACCGGCCCCTACGAGCTCGTCTCGCGTGAGCCGGACCGCAAGACCGTGATCAAGCGCAACCCCGGCTGGTGGGGCAAGCTCGACGGCAACGTCGATCGCGTGGAATTCAACGTCATCTCCAACGCCGCCACGC
This sequence comes from Acetobacteraceae bacterium, assembly GCA_027306955.1. Taxonomy (GTDB): domain Bacteria; phylum Pseudomonadota; class Alphaproteobacteria; order Acetobacterales; family Acetobacteraceae; genus JAJXXT01. Next base: position 2,816 of record DAHUXX010000249.1, read on the forward strand.
GCGTCGCCGCCCTGCTCTCGGGCGAGATGGACATGATCTACTCGGTGCCGCCGCAGGACATGGCGCGCATCGCCCACTCGCCTGGCGTGAAGCTGATGATCACGCCGGAGCTGCGTACCATCTATTTCGGCTTCGACGTGAGCCGCCCGCAGCTCCTGCACTCCAACGTCAAGGGCAAGAACCCGTTCAAGGATATCCGCGTCCGCGAGGCCTTCGCCAAGGCGATCGACGAGAACGCGATCGTCCGCTCCGTGATGCAGGGTCAGGCCCGCGCCACCTGGGAGATGATGGGCCCCGGCGTGAACGGCTTCAACCCGGCGATGAACAAGCGCCCGGCGGTGGACATCGCCGGGGCGAAGAAGCTGCTCGCGGAAGCTGGCTATCCGAACGGCTTCGAGGTGCAGCTCGATTGCCCCAATGACCGTTACGTGGCCGATGCGCAGATCTGCACCGCGGCGGCGGCGATGCTGGCCAAGATCGGCATCAAGGTGGACGTCTACGCTCGCACCAAGACCAAGTTCTTCGCCGACGTGAACTATCCCAAATACGACACCTCGATGTGGCTGATCGGCTGGACGCCATCCACCTACGACGCCCTCAACGTGTTCCGCGCGCTGCTTGGCACGCAGAACCCGAAGACCGGCGAGGGCCTCTACAACCTCGGCGGCTACTCCAACCCCGAGCTCGACAAGCTGATCAACGAGATGGGGCCGGAGCTGAACCCGCAGAAGCGGCAGGACATGATCAACCAGGCCATCGCCATCGTGCAGCATGACCTGCCGACCATCCCGCTGCATCAGCAGAGCATCGTCTGGGCCGCGCGCGACAACATCTCCCTCGTGCAGCCCGCGGACGACACCTTCCCGATGCGCTGGGTGACCAAGAAGTAGCCCGCCTCTGCCCAGGCCGCCTCTGCCGCGCGATCGCTTGCGCGAGGCAGGGGCGGCACTGCGGTCATTTGCCTCCCGAACCGTTTTTGGAGCCGCCGTCGGCGCGGGGATCGGCTTCTTCCGTCGCGCCAACGATAATCGGCCCCGTCGGCGTAACCATCGCCGCCGCCTGGCGTTGTTCCTGCGTCCGCCCGCTCACCGGGCCGGGAGAGCCGAATATGTCCGCGCGCCGCCTCCTCGCCGTCCTCGCCCTCGCCGCCTGCCTGCCAGCCGGCCCCGCCGTCGCCCAGCCGCCCGCTTCCCGCCCCGTGGTGCTGGAATTCTTCACCTCGCAGGGTTGCTCCTCCTGCCCGCCCGCGGATCGCCTGCTCGCTCGCCTCGCGCACCAACCAGGCGTGCTGGCGCTCGGCCTGCACGTCACCTACTGGAACAGCTCCGCCTGGCGCGATCCCTGGTCGCTCGCTGCCGCCGACGCCCGCCAGCGCCACTACGTCCATTATTTCGCGGGCGGCCTGTTCACGCCGGAACTGATCGTGGACGGCCGCCAGGCCCTGGTGGGTTCGGACGCGCGCGGCGCGCTCGACGCCATCCGCCACGCCCACCCGATCCAGCACGTGGCCCTGGCCCTGCAGGTCACGCCCGGCGGCGTCGATATCGTTGCCGGCGCGGGCAAAGGTCAAGCCGACCTGCTGCTGTTCGGCTACGACCCCCGCCATATCTCCGCGATCGGCCGCGGCGAGAACGCCGGCCTCACCCTGCGCGAGGCCGACATCGTCCGCTCCGTCACGCTGGCCAGCGGCTGGCACGGCGCCGCGGAGCGCGTGCTGCTGCCCCGCCCCGCCGGGGCGCGCCTCGCCGCCATTCTGCAGACGCGGGACGGGCACATCCTCGCTGTCGCCACGTCTCGCGCCATTGGACGCTAGCCCTCGACCCTTCCCTGCGCTAGGCCCAGGGCGACGAGGAGGATCGCCATGGACTTCACCCATTCGCCCAAGGTCGAGGCGCTGCGTGAGAGGCTGCTCGCCTTCATGGAGCAGCACGTCTACCCGGCCGAGTCCGTCTTCGCCGGGCAGCAGGCCGCAATGACGGATCGCTGGCACGAGCCGCCGGTGATGGAGGAACTCAAGACCCGCGCCCGCGAGCGGGGCCTGTGGAACCTCTTTCTTCCCGCAGCCGAGCATCCCGACGGCCTTACCAACCTCGAATACGCCCCGCTCGCCGAGATCATGGGCCGCTCACCCATTGGCCCCGAATGCTTCAACTGCGCCGCTCCCGACACCGGCAACATGGAAACCATGTTGCGATACGGCAACGAAATGCAGAAGCGCGAGTGGCTCGCACCGCTGCTGGAGGGAAAAATACGTTCCGGATTCGCGATGACGGAACCCGCCGTCGCCTCCTCGGACGCCACCAACATCGAGGCGCGGATCGAGCGGGACGGCGATCATTATGTCATCAACGCCCGCAAATGGTGGACCTCGGGTGCCATGGACCCGCGCTGCGCCATCTTCATCGTCATGGGCAAGACCGATCCCCACGGCCCGAAGCACCGCCAGCAATCCATGGTGCTGGTGCCGCGCGCGACGCCGGGCGTGACCGTCATGCGCAACCTTTCCGTCTTCGGCTACGACGACGCCCCGCACGGCCACGCCGAGGTCGACTTCAAGAATGTCCGCGTCCCCGTCGGCAACATCCTGCTGGGCGAGGGCAGGGGGTTCGAGATCGCGCAGGGCCGCCTCGGCCCCGGACGCATCCACCACTGCATGCGCCAGATCGGCGTCGCCGAACGCGCGCTGGAGGCGATGTGCGCGCGTGTGAAGAGCCGTTCCACCTTCGGGCGCAAGCTCGCCGAGCACGGCGTCATCATGCAATGGATCGCGGACTCCCGCATGGAGATCGAGCAGGCGCGCTTGCTCACCCTCAAGGCCGCGGACATGATGGATCGCGTCGGCAACAAGGCCGCGCGCGCCGAGATCGCGATGATCAAGGTCGTCGCTCCGCGCATGGTGCTGCGCGTGCTCGACCGCGCCATCCAGGCGCATGGCGCGGCCGGTGTCAGCCAGGATTTCGGCCTTGCCAACGCCTGGGCGCGCGGCCGGACGATGCGCATCGTGGATGGGCCCGACGAGGTGCACCGCATGTCCATCGCCAGGCTGGAGCTGCGCCGCGACGGCTGGAATGGATGAAACCAGGCCGGTGCCGGCGGAGGAGGCGCTCGACACCCCACGCCTGATTGCCTGGCTGTGCGAACAGATCGACCTCGGGGAGGGGGAGGTCCGCCTCGCCCGCTTCAGCGGCGGTCACGCCAACCTCACCTACCTGCTCACCATCGGCGAGCAGGAAATGGTGATCCGCCGCCCGCCGCTCGGCCCGGTGGCGCCAGGCGCACACGACCTGGGCCGCGAGCACCGCGTCCTTTCGGTTCTGCACCGGGCCTTCCCGCTCGCGCCGCGGAGCCTCGCCTATTGCGATGACGCATCGATCATCGGCGCCCCCTTCCTCGTCGCCGAGCGGCGTCACGGCATCGCGATCACGGGCGACCTGCCGGAAACCGTCCGCGATCGCCCCCACATCGCAGCCGCCGTCGGTGCGATGCTCATCGACACGCTGGCGGCCCTGCATCGCATCGACACCACGAAGCTCGATCTTAACTCGCTCGGCCGTCCCGAGGGGTTCCTCGCCCGCCAGCTCGAAGGCTGGCAACGCCGCTGGTGCGCGGCACTGGACCGTCCCTATCCGGAAGCCGAGGCGCTGCTCACGCGCCTCGCCGCCGCGATGCCCACCTCGCCCGCGCCCACCCTGCTGCACAACGACTTCAAGCTCGACAACATCCTCGTCGATCCAGCCGACTCCCGCCTGCCGCGCGCGGTGCTCGACTGGGACATGGCCACGCGCGGGGACCCGCTGCTCGATCTCGGCTACCTGCTCACCTACTGGGCCGAACCGTCCGATCCACCGGAATGGATCGAGGCCGCGTCGATGCCTACCTGGCGCGAAGGTTTTTCCAACCGCGCCGAAGCCACGGCACGCTACGCCGCTGCCACCGGCACCGATGTCGCAGCCATCGCCTGGTACCAGGCCTTCGCTGCCTTCAAGCTTGCCGTCATCATTCAGCAGATCTTCATCCGCTACGCGCGCGGCCAGACCACGGACACGCGCTTTGCGCATTTCGACCGCCGTGTCGCTGCCCTCGTCGCCAAGGCCGCCGCCCAGGCCGCGCACCTGTGACGCGCGGTCCGGCAAAAATGAGTGGCCTCAAACGAAAAGAGCCCCGGGGCACGCCCCGAGGCTCTTCGTCAAAGCCACTTGCCGCCGCGAGTTCGCGGATCAGACCGCGGACTTCAGCGTCGGCGACGCCTTGAAGCGGACCGTCTTGCCTGCCTTCACCTTGATTGCCTCACCGGTGCGCGGGTTCAACCCCTTGCGGGCCTTGGTCTTGCGCACCGTGAAGGTTCCGAAGCTCGGCAGCGTGAACTTGCCTTCCTTCTTCAGCTGCTTGACGATCGCGTCCATCAGATCGCCGGCCGCGCGGGTTGCGGCGGTACCGGTGAGGGATGCAGAATCCTGCAGCACCTGCGCGAGAAAAGCCTTCGACATGCGTTTCGCATCCTTTGTTGAGGCGCGGCCGTTCCCGCGCTCTGTGGAAAATCCGCAGATCGGGCCTGCGGCGAATCGCACGGCTCCGAAGGGCCGGCGAACGGGCGCGGTGCTAACAGCGATTCCGCTGCCGTGCAAAGGGTTTTTTTCAACGGCCGGGATAAAGGTGGAGGCGGAATGATCGCAACACTGCCCGTGCCGGCTACCGAATCGGTGGATCCGCGCTTCGCCGATCTCGATGCCTGGCC
>DAHUXX010000265.1 GCA_027306955.1 Acetobacteraceae bacterium
GGCGAAGCGCACGTTCTCGAACGCGACGGTCACGCCATGGGCGGCGACGGTGCGGATCGCGGCCGGCGGCGCCACGGGCTCGGCAGGCGGCGGCAGCGCGGCGAATTTCTCCGCCGCCTGCCCGGCCGCCATGTGGTCCTGGTAGGCGGCGGAGAAGGCGCGGATCGGCGCGAAGAACTCCGGCACCAGCCACAGCGCGAACAGTGCCCGCGGCTCCCACGCGAAGCCCGCTTCCCACACCACCAGCACCATCGCCGCCACCGCGGCCATGTCGAGCGAGACGGAGGAGAGGAAGGCTACGCGCAGCACGCGCAGCGTGCGCCGGCGCAGTTCGTCCGCGGCCTCGGCCAGCGCCGCGGCCTCGGCCTCGGCACGGTTGGCGAGCACGATGGTGGCGATGCCGCGGATGCGGTCGACGAAGCGTGTCTGCAGCCGCTGCATGGCGTGGAACTGCCGGCGCGCGGCGGCGGCGGCACCGATCCCGGCCAGCGCCATGGCGAACGGCACCAGCAGCCCGCACAGCCCGATGGTTATGCCGGCAAGCGGATTGACGACCAACACCGCGAGTCCCACCAGCGCCGGCCCCAGCACCGCTTGCTGCATCGCCGGCAGCCACCGGGAATGGTAGCCGTCCATCGCCTCGACCGCGTCCACGGCGATGCCGGCGAGTTCCGCCGAGTGCCGGTCGCGCAGCTTGCCCGGCCCGGCGTCGAGCAGCGAGGTCAGTACCGTGTCGCGCAGCCGCCGCCGCGCACCAGCGCCGGCGTTGAAGGCGAGCCGCTCGGCGAGCACCGCGAGCCCCGCGCGCATCAACGCGGCGATGCCGAAGCCGATCGCCGGCCACAGCAGGCCGATGCCCGCGAGCAACAGCGTCGCGCAGGCGGCCTGGCCGATTGCCAGCAGCGTGCCCACGGCCTGCACCGCGACGACCCGGCGTGTTGCCCCCTTCGCTTCCTTTTCTCGCGCGCGCAGCCAGGCGCGGGCAGGGGTCAGTTGGCGGCGGGGCATGGTTCGTCGGGGTGCGGCATTCGGGCTTATTGCCAGCCGGGCCTATTGCCAGCAACCGCCGTGACACGGGAAGCCCAGCGACGCGCCCGAAACTAAGCTAAGCGACGCGGGCGTGGGGAGACGGAGGGCACGGGGGCAGACGGCCGGGGCGGCGAGGCAACGGCGGGGGCCCTCAGTTCGGGCCGATCAGGGACGAGATGTCGATGACGTGGGCGAAGCTCAGCAGGGCGATCATCGCGCAGATGGTGACAACGGTGTCGACCATGGCGCCGAGGCCCGTGCCCTTGACGATGATCCACGCGCCCACGATCGGCATCGCGAACAGCAGCAGCTCCCTGTTTGACGCAAAATCCAGCATCGGGACCAACTCCTCATCGTTCAGGGCCGGCGCTATAGACCGGTCTCTGCTCGCAGCACCTGTCTATTTTCGTAGACGACCTCTTCCAGCTCTCACCTCATAACAATATTTTATTTATAAGCTATCTTGGGCTCGCGTGCCAGCGTGTCATGAGGAGGCGCCGCCTCTCGCAAGCGGCGCGGAGGACGACCGAATGAGAGCCTTGGGTGGGGTGGCGCAAGGGCTGACGCTGACCGCGGGGGGCAGCGTTTCCCTGTCGTCTTTTGATTTCATTACAAATACTTCCGGACCAGCCCTCCAGGTAGGCGAGGGGGCGGATTTCACGCTCGTCAATGCCGGCACCATCGCCGGCGGCGGCGCCTACGGGCAGGGCGTTTACCTCCTTGGCGGTGGCACCCTGATTAATTCGGGGACAATTACGGCCGCCTACGCTGCGTCCGTCCTCGGCCCCGCGACGGTCTTCAATAATGGAGCGATCGTCGGCGGCACCGGCCCACGCGACACGGGGCTCTACCTCGGCGGCGGCGGCCTGGTGCTGAACGGCGCGTGGGGGCAGCTCGCCGGCGGGCATGCCGGGGCGGAGCTCGTGCGTGGCGGCACGGTCATCAATTTTGGCCAGATCCAGGGCTCCGGGCAGGCCGGTTACGGCGTGCTGGGCCTCGCCGGCGGCGCATTGCTCAACGCCGGCACGGTTGCCGCCACCGCGACCCAGGCAGAGGGCGTGCGTTTCGCGGGCGGCTACGGCTACGTGACCAATCTCGGCACGATCCTCGGCGAACGTGCCGGGGTGGAACTGGCCAGCGGCGGCATCGTCGGCGTCGGGCAGGGTGGCGTGGTTGCCGGCACGCAGGCCGGCGTCTCGCTCGCCAACGGCAAGGCGATGCTGGTCAACTTCGGCACCATCGCGGGGACGCGGGCGGTGGCCATCGCGCCGGGGCATCCGGCGCTGGTCGATCTCTATCCCAGCGGCACCTTCGCCGGCACGGTCGACGGCGGCAACAAGCCGGGCAGCCACGTCATGTCCTACCTCGAGCTGGGCGCCGCAAGGCGGGCCGGAACGCTCGCCGGCCTCGGGACGCAGTTCATCGACTTCTCCTACATCTACGTGCGCGCGGGCGGTGACTGGACGCTGGCGGAGAGTGCCCGCCTCGCCGCCGGCGTCACGCTGCACGACCAGGCGCGATTGACTCTGGCGACGCCGCTGCGCGGGCCGGGTACGGTCTCGCTCGCTGCCGGCGTCACATTGTCGGTGCTGCCGGGTGACGCGCCGAGCGGCGCGATCGCGGGGCTCGGTCCCGCGGCGCTCGACCTCGTGGGCGTGCGTGAGACGATTGCCTCCTACGCCGGCGGCGTGCTTTCGCTCACTGGCGACCAGAGTATCTCGCTCTATCTTATTGGTAGTTCAGGAGAGCCCTTCGTTGCCAAGTCCGATGGCGAGTGCGGCACGCTGATCACCGCCTGTTTCGCCGCCGGCACCCTCATCCTCACCCCCACAGGCGGCAGACCGGTCGAGGTGTTACGCGCCGGCGACCTGGTCGCGACCGCCTCGGGTCGGATCGCGACGCTGCGCTGGGTCGGGCGGCGGCGGATCGACCTGCGCCGCCATGCGAGCACCGCCGCGGTCGCGCCCATCCGCGTGCGCGCGGGCGCCTTCGGCCACGGCCTGCCGGTGCGCGACCTTGTGCTCTCGCCCGACCACGCGGTGCTGGTCGAGGGCGTGCTGATCCCCATCCGCCATCTCGCCAACGGTACCTCCATCGCCGCGGAGCAGCGGCCCGAGGTGACCTACTTCCACCTCGAACTCGACCGCCATGACACGCTGCTCGCCGAGGGGCTGATCTGTGAATCCTACCTCGATACCGGCAACCGCACCGCCTTCGAGGACGCGCCGGCGCCGTTGCTGCACCCGGACTTCGCGCCGACACGACAGGCGGAAGCGCTGGCGGTATGGGCCGCGCGCGGCTGCGCCCCGATCGCGACCGAACCCTCCGACCCGCGCATCCGCGCCGCGCACCTGCGCCTTGCCGCCCGCGCCGGGTTGTCCGCCAGCGCCTCGCGTGCCATCAGCGCCGGATGATCCCGACCCTTCTCGTCGCCCTCGGCGGTGCCGTCGGTTCGGTTGGCCGCTACTGGACCGGCATCCTCTTCGCCGGCGCCTTCGGGCTCGATTTTCCGCTCGGCACGCTGGTCATCAACGTCGTCGGCAGCTTCATCATCGGGCTCGCCGACGTGACGGCCGGCGGCAACGCCATGCGCTCGCTGATCATCGTCGGCTTCTGCGGCGGCTACACCACGTTCTCGTCGTTCAGCCTGCAGACGCTGGAACTGATCCGCGCCGGCCACCCGGTCGCGGCTTCCATCAACGTGCTGCTCTCGGTCGCGATCTGCCTC
>DAHUXX010000284.1 GCA_027306955.1 Acetobacteraceae bacterium
CGGCGTCGAGGCGGCCGGCCTCGAAATACTCGGAGGCGATGGCGAACACCTCGCCCGCCGGCACCGGAACGCTGCCGGGTGGCAGGGCGTTCGGCGCCGGCGCGGCTGGCGGCGCCGGTGCAGACGCCGGTGGAGGCGGGACGAAAGCGGCCTGCGACATGGCGGCACAGTAGCCAAGGCGCGCCCGCCTGCGAACCCGCCGCACCTGGGATTCGTCGGCGGACGCACCATGTGGCCAGGGTTGAAGGAGAAAACGGCATGCCCCGACCGCTCGCCCGCCTGCTCCTCGTCTCCCTGCTGCTCGCCGCAGCGCCCGCCCTCGCCGCCGTCACGCATCTGCGCGGGACCGTCGTGGGCTTCGCGGCCGGGGAACTGACGCTGCGACAGGGCAGCGCCACCACGCGCGTCGCGGTGCCGGCGACCGCACGGATCGTCGGCATGGCGCCGGCCAGGCTCGCGGATATCGGGCCCGGCACCTATGTCGGCGCCGCGGCGCTACCGGAGCCGGACGGGCATCTGCGGGCGCTGGAGGTGCATATCTTCCCGCCGAGCCTGCGTGGCGCCGGCGAGGGCCACCGGCCGATGCCTGGAACCCGGCCGCACGAGAGCATGACCAACGGCACGGTGGGCACCGTGTCGGACAAGAGCGGCACCAGCCTCACCGTAACCTACAAGGGCGGGACGCAGGTGCTCGACGTGCCGCCAGGCACGCCGATCGTGCGCCTCGACCCGGGCACGACGGCGTTGCTGAGGCCAGGTGCGGCGGTGAGCCTCGACGCCCTGCAGACGGCACGCGGCCTCACGGCGCTGCGTATGCGCGTCGGAGTGGACGGCGTGGTGCCGCCGCTTTAGCTGCGGCGCGCGGACCCCGCTTCAGCCGCGCCGCTTGAAGTTTGGCCCCAGCACCATAACGGAGAAGATCTCGAACAGCATCTGCGCGCCGAACAGGGCGGTGTTGCTGGTGGGGTCGTATTGTGGCGCCACCTCCACCACGTCGCCGCCGACCACGTCGATGCCGGCGAGGCCGCGCAGGATAGCCTGCGCCTCGCGCGGCGTGAGGCCGCCGGCCTCGGGTGTGCCGGTGCCCGGCGCGTAGGCGGGATCGAGACTGTCGACGTCGAAGGAGATGTAGGTGGGGCCGTCGCCCACCACCTCGCGCGCCTTGCGGACCACCCCCTCGACGCCGAGCCGCATCACGTCCTCGATGTGCAGTACCGTCATGCCGGATTCATGGGAGAACTCCCACAGAAACTCGGCGGGCCCGCGGATGCCGATCTGAATGGTGCGGATGGGGTCGAGCACGCCATCGAGCACGGCGAGGCGGAACGGACCGCCGTGATTGAACTTGGAGCCGTCGTATTCGCCGCCGGTGTCGCAGTGCGCGTCGATGTGGATGAGGCCGACCGGTCGCTCGCGCCCGATCCCCTTGAGGATCGGGTAGGAGATCGAGTGGTCGCCGCCGACCGAGAGTGGGCGCACCCCGGCCTTTTGCAGGCGCGTGTAGAACCCGGCGATATCCTCGATGCAGCTCTCCAGGCTGTAACGAGAGCGCAACGGCACGTCGCCGATGTCGGCGACGTCGCATTCGGCGCGTGGCACCACCTTGAGCCCGTGGTTGTAGGGGCCGATGCGCTCGATCCCACGCACGGCGCGTGGGCCGAGGCGCGCGCCCGAGCGGTTGGTAACGCCGAGGTCCATCGGCACGCCGACCAGCGCCACGTCGAGCCCGCCGAAATCGTCGCGCGCCTGCGCCTGCGGCCGGTACGCCGCGCCAAGGAAGGTCGCGGCATCGGCATACGGCAGGTTGCGGCCGCCGTTGCTCTTGAAGACGAGGGAGATGACCTTCTTGAACTCGGGGTCGAACACGTCGCTGCCCTTGGCATCGCCATACTTGGCGCGCAGCGCATTGAGTTTTTCATCGCTGAGCATGGGGGGCCTCCATGAACTGTTCAGGCGGCGAGCAGGTTGCGCTGCTTCACCCAGGCGAGGGTGTCGTCGAGCGCGCGGCCAGTGCGTTGTAGCAGAGCGTCGATCTCGTGCTCCTGGATGATCAGCGGCGGGTCGAGATTGACCACGTCGCCGAGGCCGCGGGTGACGACGCCATGGGCGCGCGCGCATTTCGCGATATGGGCGCCGACACCGCCGGAGGGGCAAAGTTCTCTCGGGCCGTCTTGTCGCGGACCTGTTCCGAGGCCGCAACGAGACCAATGCCGCGCGCCTCGCCCACCGGCGGGGTTTCGCCCAAGCGCTGCAAACCCTCCTGCAGGCGCGGTGCCACGCGGCGGACATGGCCCAGGACGTCGCGTTCCTCGTAGATTTTGAGTGTCTCCCGTGCGACGGCAGCGGGAACCGGGTGGCCACCATCGGTGAACCCGTGGCCGAACGAACGTGCCGATCTTCTCGCTTTCGGCGACGGCGGTGTGGTCAATTTTCTCGTTGATCATCACCGCTGAGATCGGCTGGCAGGCCGCCGAACGCTGTTTCGCCATCGTGATCATGTCCGGCTGCATCCCGCAGGTTTGGGCGCCGACCATCGCGATGACGGCGCCGACGGTCTCCGGATCCTCACGCGGGATCAGCGCCTCGAGCGCCTGCGCGCAGCGCGTGGCGAAATCCTCCTCGCTCCCGCACGGAATGCAAACGAGCGCTCATGGGTCCCTCCGCTTTCTGGAATGCCGCCCAGTATATCGAATCTCCGATGGGGCCGCGTTCATGCGCCTGCTCGCGGCTACAGGATCTTCGACAGGAACGCCTGCGTGCGCTTGTGCGCCGGCTGGCCGAACAGTTGGGCGGGCGGGCCTTCCTCGAGGATCTGGCCGTCGTCCATCATGACGACGCGGTCCGCGACCTCGCGCGCGAAGCCCATTTCGTGGGAGACCACGATCATGGTCATGCCCTCGCGCGCCAGCTCGCGCATCACCTCCAGCACCTCGCCGATCATTTCGGGGTCGAGGGCTGAGGTCGGCTCGTCGAACAGCATCAGCCTCGGCTTCATTGCCAGCGCTCGGGCGATCGCAACGCGCTGCTGCTGGCCGCCGGAGAGCTGCGCGGGATAGGCGTCCGCCTTGCTCGCGAGCCCCACGCGCGCGAGCAGGTCGCGGCCGACGCCGACCGCTTCGTTCCGCTTCATGCCGAGGACCTGGATCGGCGCCTCGATGACGTTGCCGAGCGCGGTCTTGTGGTGGAACAGGTTGAAGCGCTGGAACACCATGCCGATTTCGCGGCGTTGGCGCGCGATGTTGCGGCCGCTGTCCTCGACCAGCCGGCCTCGCGCTTCGCGGTAGCCGATCATGTGGCCATTCACGAAGATTCGCCCGCCCTGGATCTTTTCCAGGTGGTTGATGCAGCGCACGAAGGTGGTCTTGCCCGAGCCCGAGGGGCCGATGATGACCACCACCTCCCCCCGGCGGACGGTGAGCGACACGCCCTTGAGCACTTCGAGTCTGCCAAAGTTCTTGCGGACGTCGATGGCCTGCACCACCTCGTCGTTTGCCGGTTCCGGCAGGCCGCCGATCGAGCTGAGGATGTTCTGCGCCGGCGCGATCATGCCTTGCTCCGCGCCGCGCCGAAGATGGCACGACCAAAGAACCGCTCGCCGAATCCAGGCGCGACTTCCGCCTGCGCGGTCGACTGGCCGAACTTCGCCTCGATGCGCGCCTGGACCCAGCCCCAGATGGTGGTGAGGGTGAGGTAGTAGAGTGCCACCACCGAATAGAGCTCGAAGACACGGAATGTTGCGGAGGTCAGGGTCTCCGTCGTCAGCAGCAGTTCCGGTACGCCGATGACACTGACGAGTGTGGTGTTCTTCAGCATGGCGTTGAACTCGTTGCCGAGCGGCGGGATGACGAAGCGCGCCGCCTGCGGCAGGACGATGCGCCGCATCAGCTGCCCATAGGTCATGCCGAGCGATTTCGCGGCCTCGGTCTGGCCGTGGTCGACCGAGGCGATGCCGGCGCGGATGATCTCGGCCATGTAGGCGGCCTCGTTCAGGCTCAGCGCCAGGAGCCCCGCCTGGACATTCCCCGGGATCGTCATGAAGCCCAGGGAAATGTCCTGGAAGCGGAATATCCCGCCCGCGGCGAGGCCGGTGTAGATGAAGACGATCTGCACCAGGAGCGGCGTGCCGCGCATGATCCAGATATAGGCGCGCACCACCAGCCGCAGCGGCGTGAGGCGCGACATGCGCCCGAGCGCCGCGAACAGCCCGAGGATGGTGCCGAGCGACTGCGCGACGACGCTCAGCACCACCGTCAGCATCAGCCCGTGCAGATACGCACCGCTCGGGCGGAAGAGATAATGCCAGAAGAAGGGCCAGTCGAAGCTCATCCGCCCTTCTCTATTTCAGCGCATCGCCCCCGATGCCCCACTTCTTGAGGATGGCGACCAGCGTACCGTCCTTTTTCATGCTGTCGACGGCCGCCTGCATCGCCGCCTTCATGCCGGGGTCGTTCTTGCGCATGCCGATGCCCGTCAGGATGCGGTGGAAGGGCGCGCCGCCGACATCGAAGGTCTTCGGCGCCTTGCTCATGTAGTAGGCGCCGGTTTCCAGCGTCGTACCGTAGGCGTCCACCTGGCCGATCTGCAGCGCCTGCAGCGCGTTGGTGTCCGCCGGGAACACGATGAGCTCGGCCGGCTTCTTGCCCGCGGCGCCGAACTTCTTGTTCTGCGCCTGGATCAGCGACTGGATCGTGGTGCCGTTCTCCACCGCGACCTTCATGCCCGAGAGGTCAGCCAGCGAATGGATCTTCTTCGGGTTGCCGGCACGCACCAGCAGTGCCTCGCTGGAGTCCATGTAGTCGACCATGTCGATGACCTTGCGTCGCGCCGGCTTGTCGAAGAGCTGCGAGATCACCACGTCGCACTGTTGGGCCAGCAGCGCCGGAATCAGCCCCTTGAAGGGGATGTTGTGCCACACCGCCTGCACGCCGAGGCGTTGCGCGATGGCGTTGCCGATATCGATGTCCGAGCCCTCCGGCTTGGTCGCCGGCGTGAGGAACTCGATCGGCGGGCTCGTCATGTCGGAGCAGAAATTGATCTTGCCCGCGGCGGCGATGCGCTTGGGCGGCATGACCGTCGCGGCGGATGCCGTCGCCGGCAGGGCCGCGGCCGCAATGACCAGCGCCGCGGCGGGCGCAACGAAGGCGATGAGAGACCAGCGACTAGCGTCTCTTGTGGTTTGTTTCGGTATCATGTTTTGCTTCCCTGTGCTGTGCGGTGATGACCCATAGCGAGTCTTCGCGCGAACGCTTGACGTGGCGCCCGGCTATTCTTGCCGCCCTCTTCTCGTCGCGGGCGGTGACGGCTTCGACCAGCTCCCGGTGCTCCTTCTGCGTGAGCGGCCGCTTGTCGTACCAGAGTACGTCGATCCAGGTGAGCAGGCGAAGGCGGTTGTAGATCTGCAGCAGTGTCTCGTGGATGAGGCTGTTGCCGCTCTCGCGGGCAATCACCTCGTGGAGGCGCAGGCCGAGCGATACCTCCTCGTGCAGCGCCTGCACGCCCGGCTTCGGGTTGCGCTCGTAGACGGCGAGTTGGCGCATGATCTCGCGCAGCTCGCGGATGCCGGCCTCCCCGATGCGCCGGACCGCGGCCCGCACGGCGTGGACTTCCAGCAGCTCGCGAAACTCGTAGAGCTCCTTGACCACGTTGGGGTCGAATTCGGGCGCGTAATAGCCCTGGCCTGGCCTGCTCACCGCGAGCCCGTCGCGTTCCAGGAGGCCGAGCGCCTCGCGCAGCGGTGTGCGGCTGACCTGGATGCGCCGCGCCAGCTCGCGCTCGCTCAGGTGTTCACCCGGCCGCAGTTCGCCCGAGAGAATCATCGAGCGCAGGGAGTCGTAGGCCACCTGGCTGAGCGGCCTGTCGGGTTGCGGCAATGCGAGCGTGGAGCTTGGCACACCTTTTGGTATACCAGCCATGCGTCGAACGTCAAGAAGACGGCGGGTCCCCCGAAGGGGCGCGCCCTCAGAAATCGGCGTCCGCGAAGGCCCTGAGCTCCGCGCCGCCGGCGACGATGGAGGCCGCGAGCCCCGTGTGTTGCGGCAGGATGTGGCGGAAGAAGAAGCGCGCGGTCGCGAGCTTCGCGCGGTAGAACGCCTCTTCCTGGCGAGGAAGGGCGATCTGCGCGGCATGCGCCCATTCTCGCGCGAGCGCGACCAGGCCAAATAGCCGCAGATATTCGCTGGCTCCTGCCCCCGCCTCGAACGGATCGGCAAGGCCGCGGCGCGCCAGTTCCGCGGTGAGGCCCTGCAGCCGCCCGAATGCCTTGGCCAATGGCTCGACGAACTCGGCGATCTCCGGCCTTCCCGCGCGCGCGGCGGTCCATTCCGAGAGCGGATGGAAGAAGCGGCGCAGCGCGCGCCCGCCATGCGCCGGCATCTTGCGCCCGACCAGGTCCAGCGCCTGGACACCATTGGTGCCCTCGTAGATCTGCGCGATGCGCGCGTCGCGTACGAACTGTTCCATCGCCCATTCGCGGATATAGCCGTGCCCGCCGAGCACCTGCATGCCGAGCGCGGTCATCTCCCAGCCCATGTCGGAGAACAGCGCCTTGACGATCGGGGTCATCAGCGCCCCCTCGTCCCCCGCCGCCTGCGCCCTCGCGGGGTCGGGGTCGTGGGCAGCGATGTCGATCGCGAGTGCCGTGCGGGCGGCGAGCATGCGGCTTCCCTCGATCCAGGCGCGCATGGTCAGCAACATGCGCCGCACATCCGGGTGCGCGAGGATCGGGTCGGCCGGCTTGTCGGGCGCTGCGGCACCGCCGAGGCGACGCCCTTGCAGGCGCTCGCGCGCATAGGCGACGGCGTTCTGGTAGCTCACCTCGGCGAGGCCGAGACCCTGGATACCGACGGAGAGTCGCGCCTCGTTCATCATCGTGAACATGGCGGCGAGGCCCTTGTTGGGCGCACCCACTAGCCAGCCGGTGGCGCCATCGAAATTCATCACGCAGGTGGCCGAGGCCTTGATTCCCATCTTGTGCTCAAGTGCGCCGGCCGCGACGGCGTTGCGTGCGCCGGGGTTTCCTTGCGCATCAGGAATGAACTTCGGCACCAGGAAAAGGCTGATCCCGCGCGAGCCCCCCGGTGCGTCCGCCAGCCTGGCGAGCACCAGGTGGACGATGTTCTCCGTAAGGTCGTGCTCGCCGGCGGAAATGAAGATCTTGGTGCCGGTGATGCGATAGCTGCCGTCGCGAGCGGGTTCCGCGCGGGTGCGCAGCAGGCCGAGATCGGTGCCGCAATGGGGCTCGGTGAGGCACATCGTTCCCGCCCAGCTGCCGTCCACCAGTTTTGGCAGATACAGCGCCTTCTGCGCCCCGGTGCCGTGCGCGCGCAGCGCCGAATAGACGCCGTGGGTGAGACCGGGATACCTGCCGAAGGCGAGGTTGGCGGAGCAGATCATCTCCTCGAACATCACCGAAACGATTTTCGGCAGCCCCTGCCCGCCGAACGCAGTATCGCAGGCGAGCGCGGGCCAGCCGCCCTCGCGATAGGCGCGATATGCCTCGGCGAAACCCCTGGGCGTGCGCACCGCACCATTTTCCAGCACGCAGCCTTCCTCGTCGCCGGTGCGGTTGAGCGCCACCAGCACCTCCTCGCAGAACGCGGCCGCGCCCTCAAGCACCGGCGTCGCCAGGTCCGCCCCGATCTCCTCCATGCCCGGCAGCGCGCGGAGGGCGGCGGCGCCGGCTGCCTCCCACAGCGCAAAATGCATATCCCGCAGCGGCGCCTTGTAGATCGGCATGCCTGTCTCCCTAGTTTCTCAGCGGCCGGCCGGTTTCGAGCATGTGCTCAATGCGCGCCAGCGTCGCAGGTTCGCGCAGCAGCGCCATGAAGCCCCTGCGTTCCAGGGCGTGGATCGCCGCGTCGTCGATGTCCTCCGTGTGGTCGCGCTCGCCGCCGGTGAGCGCATAGGCAAGATGGGAGACCACCACCGCGTCGTGCACCGTGGCGCGGCCGAGATGCATCTGCGCCTCGACGGCGAGCCGCAGCGCGGCGCGGCCGCTTGCACCCGGCAGGCGCAGCGGGGTGAGTTCCGGCGGCTGGTAGCCCTCCGTCATGGCGAGCGCCCGCGCCTTGGCGTCGGCGAGCAGCCGGTCCCGGTTCATGGTGATGCCGTCGTTCTCGCGCAGGAACATCTTCTCGCGTGCCTCCTCCGCGGACTTGCTGACCTGCGCAGTGGAAATCTGCTCGAAGGCCTTGACGACGGCGGGCATCGGGCCCTTCGGCAGCGCCTTCGCCCCCTTCCAGCGGCGCAGCATCGCGGCACAACCACCCCAGCCGGGGATGACGCCGACGCCGACCTCGACGAGGCCCATGTAGAGTTCCGCATGCGCCTGGATGGCACTGCAATGGAGCAGGATCTCGCAGCCGCCGCCGAGCGCCATGCCCGCGGGCGCGCCGACCGAGGGGAACGGCGCCGCTCGCAGGGCTGAATAGGCTGCCTGCCCGCCCGCGATCAGCTTCTCGATCTCGTCCCAAAGCGCGATGTTGGCCGCGAAGAGCGCAAGGCCCAGATTGGCGCCAACCGAGAACTGCTCGCCCTCGTTGTAGACCACCAGCGCCTTGAAGCCCCCACCGGTGCCGAGCTCAATGGTCTTGCCGAGCAGCGCCATGACGTCGGCGTCGAGCGCGTTCATCTTCGTCGCGATCTCGAAACACGCGACCCCGTCGCCGATGTCCCACAGCGCCGCCGATCCGTTCTTCAGCAGCGGCTTTGCGGCGCGCTTGAGGTCATCGAGCAGCAGCACGCCCTCGGGCCGAACGAGGCGACGCCAGGTGCCGTCCGGTACGAGCGCCGCGCGCACCGCCCCCTGCGTGCGGTAGAACCCGCCCTCCTCCGCCGCGCGCGCGAGAAGCGGCGGCACGTGGCGGCCGGCCTC
Organism: Acetobacteraceae bacterium; assembly: GCA_027306955.1. Taxonomy (GTDB): domain Bacteria; phylum Pseudomonadota; class Alphaproteobacteria; order Acetobacterales; family Acetobacteraceae; genus JAJXXT01. The sequence goes on from DAHUXX010000284.1 coordinate 8,873, forward strand.
GCGCAGCATCGCGGAGATCGTTCCGATACCGATCCTGTCGGCGAGTTCGAACGGACCCCAGCGCCAGGCGTAGCCGAGGCGCATGGCCGCATCCACGTCCTCGACCCCCTCGGCGATGGCGGGGACGAGCGAGGCGGCATAGGCGAGCACGTCCAGCATCACCGCGCGCGCGTAGCGTCCGCCGCGATCGGCGTGCGCGAGGAGTTCGCCGGCGGTCCGTGCCTCGGCGCTTTCGAGCCGGGACTTCGCCCGCGGGCGATACTCGCCGGTTGTGAGATCCACCGCCTCCCGGGCTCCGCCCTTCTGCCGGCGGTAGAAACCGGCGCCGGCCTTGCGGCCCGTGCGCTGGCTCGCGATGAGCTGCGTGACGATCGGCTCATCGCGATAGACCGCGCGGTAGAAATCGTCGATCGGCAGTGTGGCCATCAGGCTCGCGGCGACATGTGGGCCGAGATCGATGCCGACGAGGTCGAGCAGGCCGAACACGCCGGTCTTGGGAATGCCGAGCGGCCTGCCCATGGCGGCATCCGCTTCCTCGACCGTGAGACCGAACTCCACCGCGTGGCGCAGCGCCGAGGCGATCCACAGCGTGCCGATGCGGTTGGCGATGAAGCCGGGCGTGTCGCGGCAATCCACCACGGTCTTGCCCATTGCGTGGTCGGCGAAGTGCCGCACGGCGGCGACGGCGTCCGGCCTCGTGCCGGGGCCAGCGACCATCTCCAGCAGGCGCATGTAGCGCGGCGGATTGAAGAAGTGCGTGATGAGGAAACGCCCGGCGCGCGCTGGGTTCATGCCCTCGGTGAGCGCCGCGAGCGGAATGGTCGAGGTGTTGGAAGAGACGATCGCCTCCGGCTTCGCCACGCTGTCGATCGCGGCGTAGAGCTCGCGCTTGGCCGTCGGCTTTTCCACGATGGCCTCGACGATCCAGTCGCAGCCGGCGAGCATCGCGAGGTCGCGCGGCAGGTCGCCGGTGGCGATGCGGTACGCGAGGCGCCGGTGCATCAGCGGCGCCGGGTCGGCCTTGGCCATCGCCTCGACCGCACGCGCGGCCGCCCCCGCCAGCACGTCGAGCAGCACCACCTCCGCACCCGCGTTGGCGGCATGCGCCGCGATGCCGGCTCCCATGGTGCCGGCACCGACCACGCCGACGCGGCGGATCACGAAACGGTCTCGAGAACGGTCGCGATTCCTTGCCCGCCGCCGATGCATTGTGTTGCAAGGGCGAAACGTCCTCCCTCGCGCCTGAGCAGCGCCGCCGCCTTGCCGGTGATGCGGGCACCGGTGGCGCCGAGCGGGTGACCGATGGCGATGGCCCCACCGTCGAGATTGACCTTCTCCTCCGGCAACGCGAGTTCGCGCAGCGAGGCGATGGCCTGGCTGGCGAACGCCTCGTTGATCTCCAAGATGTCGATGTCCCTGGCGGTGATGCCGGCGCGGGCGAGCGCCTTGCGCGAGGCGCCGACCGGGCCCATGCCCATGATCTCCGGCGCGCAGCCGGACACCGCGATGGAGCGGATCTTCGCCAGAACCGGCAGCCCGTGCGCGCGGGCGAAGTCGCCGGTGGTGACGAGCACCGCGGTCGCGCCATCCGTGAGCGGCGAGGACGTTCCGGCGGTGACGGTACCATCCGGCCGGAACGCGGGCTTCAGCCCGGCGAGTCCCTCGGCACTGGTCTCGGGACGGATGCAGCCGTCGCGCTCCACCGTGCCCGCCCTGGTCGCGATCGGCACGATCTCGGCGGTGAGGCGTCCCTCCTCGCGTGCCTTCGCGGCTTTCGCCTGGCTGCGCACGGCGAAGGCTTCCTGCTCGGACCGGGAGAGCTGATATTTCCGCGCGACGTTCTCCGCCGTGTCGCCCATGGAGATGTAGACCTGCGGGAAGCTTTCCATCAGCCCGGGATTGGGCATCGGGTTGAAGCCGCCCATCGCGACGCGGCTCATGCTCTCGACCCCGGCGCACACGAAGGCCTCGCCCGCACCCATCATGATCGCCCCCGCGGCCTGGTGGATCGCCTGCATCGAGGAACCGCAGAAGCGGTTCACGGTGACGCCGCCGGCCGATTGCGGCAGTCCCGCGATGAAGGAGACGATGCGCGCGACATTGAAGCCCTGTTCGGCCTCGGGAAAGGCGCAGCCGACGATCACGTCCTCGATCGCGCCGGGGTCGATGCCGCTCTCGGTCACCAGCGCCTTGACCACCGTGCCCGCCATGTCGTCGGGGCGCGTCTTTACCAGCTCGCCCTTGTTGGCGAAGTGGAACGGCGAGCGCTTGTAGCCCGCGATAACGATCTCGGTCATGTCGAACTCCGTTCGCCGCTGTCGGTCGTTTCGGTAGCACCTTGGGTGGCAAGCGCGCGAAGCACCTGGCGCTCGATGTCGCCCAATTCCGCGAGAGTCACGTCGAGGTCGTGTCGCTGGCGCTGCAGCTCCGCCTGGCGCTGGCGCGTCGCCGCGAGCAGCATGTGCATCTGCGCCGCCTGCGTGCGGTCCGCGGCGTAGAGGCGCAGATATTCCGCGATCTCGTTGAGCGAGAAGCCGAGCCGCTTGCTGCGCAGGATCAACAGCAGCCGCGCGCGGTCGCGCCGGTCCAGCACACGGTGCGGGCCGGCGCGGCGCGGCGACAGCAACCCCTTCTGCTCGTAGAAGCGGATCGCCCGCGGCGTGATGCCGAGTTCGAGCGCGAGCTCGCTGATGCTGTACAGGTCACGCGGCGGAGAGCTGTCCATGCGTCCCTCCATGTGGGCGCCGCGGTGCTCGCGGCAAGCGGTGGATGCTCACGCGGCCCTCGCTCCGGCGCCGCGCTCCGCCAGCGGCTCCGCGCGCAGCTCCTTCTTCGACGGCTTGCTGATCATGGTGCGCGGGAGATTGTCGCGGAAGACGATGCGCGCGGGCATCTCGATCGGCGACCGGCGTTCGCGCAGGCACTCGCGCATCGCCCTTTCGTCGCGGCCGGCACCGCAAGCAGCCGCTCCGCGCCGGCCCGCGCGGGGGGGGACCAGACCTGCACCCGGGCGAAGTTGGCGGCGAGATTGGCATGCGTCGGCATGGCTCCCTTGGGCACGCCGGTCGTTCCGCCTGTGTACTGGATCACGGCGAGGTCGCCGGGCACGATGGATGAGGCGAGCGCCGCGCCCTGCACGCGACAGCGCATCGAGCGTTGGCGCCGCGGCGAGCCGCTGCCAGGCCACCTCCGCCGGACAGGCGGCGAGCCTGGGGCGCGGCGGCGCGGGCCGGTCAGAAGGCATAGGTCGCGGACAGGGCGGCGATGTTGATGGAGGAGCTGTAGGAGGCAGAGAGATTGCCGCGCAGGAAATTTTCCGACCCTGGCCCGGCGTCGCTGAGGTTCACCGGGTTGGAGTCGACGAGGATGTGCACATAGGCTGCGGACAGGGCGAGCCTCGGCAGCGGCTTCCAGGTGGCGCCGACGGCGAGCCAGTAGCGGTCGCCATCCGGGATGCGCGGCGTGACATAGGTGGAGGAGACCGGTGTCTGGTCGAAGGCCAGGCCGCCGCGCAACGTCCACTGGCTGTCGACCCGGTACTCGGCGCCGAGCGAGGCGGTCCAGGTGTCGTGCCAGTGCTCGCTCAAGGTGGTGGTGCCGCCGGGATAGGCCGCGAACAGCGTGTGGAAGCGGCCCCAGTGCGTCCAGTCCAGTTCCGCGAGCAGCGTCCACCTGCCGATCCGGTGCGAGCCGCCGAGGCCGATCATGTCCGGTTCCGCCAGGTCGAGCGAGGTGGGTCCGCCAGGAAACGCAGGCGCGAGCAACGCCGGCACGTTCTGGAACGTCACGTTGCCGCGGAACGTGTGAAAGAAGGCGGAACGGTAGGACAGGCCGATGTGCGTCGCCGGGTCCGGCTGCCACAGCACGCCGAGCTGGTAGCCGAGTGCGACGCTGTTGCCGGCGAGCGTTGAGGTGCCGTCCGCGGAGCCGGGCAGGAAGCCGAAGGGCGCCAGCCCGTGCAGCGCGCCGATGCCGCCGAAATCGACCGCGCTCGACAGGCTCGCCTGCGCGTCCTCGACGATCACCGAGCCGCCGAGCGAGAGCTGCGGCATCACCTGGTAGGCGAGCGAGGCGGCATAGTCCTCGGTGCGCAGCGTGGACGTGAGCGCATAGTAGCGCACGATCGAGGTCGAGCCGTACTTGGTGGTGAGCCCGAACGGCGAGGTCACGGAAAAGCCGGCGTGCCAGCCGGAATTGCCCAGCGCCGCGGTGATGTAGAAGTCTGGCACCACGGCGTTGAACGCCGCGTCCTGGCCCGTCGTACCCGTGATCGGCGAGCCGCCAAGCAGCGCGTTATGTGTCGCGGTGCCGGACGTGAGGGTCGCCTGCGGCCCGATGAAGGTGCCGTCGATCTGCACCTGGATGCCCGGCAGGTCGGCCATGCCGGCGGGGTTGAAGAACAGCGTCGAGGGATCGTCCGCGCGCGCGGCGGCGCCGGCGAAGGCCGCGCCCTCGTACTTGGCGCTCTGCTCCTTGAGGAAGAAGCCGGCGCCAAGCGCCGGGCCTGCGGCAAGCGAGGGGGCGAGGGCCGCGAAGACGGCGAGGCGCGCGCGCATGGACGGTTCCCCTTTTCTTCGCGGCAGCGCCGGGCTGCGTTGCTTGATCGGGACGGGGTCGGGTCGGCCCTCTATGACGCGCATGTAGCATAATTGACGTTAACGTCAAGTTTGGCGCGCGGGAAGGGCGGCGCGGACTGGTTGTCCGATGATCACTTCTTTCTTGTCAGAGAATTAGACGCGCTTCCTTATATCGCACAGAAGGATCAAGCGGTGGCGACCAAGGCCCCGCCGCAGCGCTCACATATTGTATTGGAACCCATCGACCTTGAAATCCTGGCCGGTGATAAAGCAGGGCTCGCTCGCCGCGAGGAACACGACGAGCTGCGCCACATCCTCCGTGGTGCCGACGCGGTGCAGCGCGATGCCGTCCCGCGCGATCGCCGCGCCGCGCTCGATGATCACGTGGTTCTTGGCCAGCTCCGTCTGGATCAGCCCCGGGCAGATGGCGTTGATCAGGATCGTGGGGCCGAGCTCCTTGGCCAGCGCGCGCGTCATGCCGATGATGCCGGCCTTCGCCGAGGCATAGGCGAAGCGGCTCACCGCCGCCGTGACGCCGCCGGAATGGGCGTTGAGCGAGGACATCGAAACGATTCGCCCTCCCCCCTGCGCCAGCATGATCGGCGCGGTCGCGCGGATATAGTTGAAGCAGCTCTTGAGGTTGACCGCGAGCGTGTTGTCGTACTCCGCCTCGGTGATCTCGAGGATGCCCTTGGGCTGCGCGCGCCCGGCGTTGTTCACCAGCACGTCGATGCGCCCGAGCCCGGACTTCACCTCCGCGGCCACCGCCTGCGCCCGGGCGAAGTCGGCGACGTCGGCGGCGCAGGTCATCGCCCGGCGGCCCAGCGCCTCGATCTCGCCCCGGGTGCGCGCCATCTCCGGCTCCAGCACGTCGACGAGCGCCAGGTCGAACCCGGCGCGGGCCAGCGCCAGCGCGCAGGCCCGCCCGATTCCCCGCGCGCCGCCGGTGACGATGGCGACCTTCGCGGCGACCTTTCCGTTGCTCATGCCGTCTCCTCAGCGCAGTTCGTGATGGGCCGTCTCCGGCATGCGCCAGATGACGACGAAGCTGACGATGGCCGCCCCGATCACGTACCATGCGGGCGAGAGCGCCGAGCCGGTGGTGTGGATCAGGTATGTGGCGATGAACGGCGCGAAGCCGCCGAAGATCGCGACCGCCAGCGCGTAGGACGGCGTCATCCAGCTCGAGCGGCTCATGGTCGGGAACATCTCGGCGATGGCGGCCGGCCCCGCGCCCGAGAACAGCGCGATCGCCGCGTCGAACACGAGCTGGATCAGGATCAGCACGCCCAGCCCGGGCTTGGAGTCGATGATCATGAAGGCGGGCAGCGTCAGGATCGCGAAGAAGCCGCAGGAGAGCAGCAGCAGCGGCTTGCGCCCGATGCGGTCGGAAAGCGTGCCGAAAATCGGGATCAGCACCGTCATCAGGATCAGGCCGATGGTGTTGGACCACAGCGCCGCCGCACCGCCGACGCCGGCGTGCGCCGCGGTGAAGGACGGCATGTAGGCGAGCAGGATGTAGAACGCGACCGTCCAGTGGATGGTGAAGCCGAAGGCGCGCGCCGCCGCGCCGACCACACCGGGCTCGCGCGGCGCCTCACGGTCCGCGTTGCGATAGGCCGGGGTCTCCTCCACGTTGCGGCGCAGGTAACGGCCGACGAGGGCGAGGACGATGCCGAGCAGGAACGGTATCCGCCAGCCCCAGGCGGCGATGGCGGACGGCCCCAGGACCGAGGTGAACAGCGCGCCAGTGCCCGAGGCGAGCACCAGGGAGAGGGTGATCGAGGCCTGCTGGAAGCTCGCGTACCAGCCGCGCTTCCCGCCGGGTGCCCACTCCGCCATGAACGCGGTCGAGCCGCCCCACTCGCCGCCAGCCGAGAACCCCTGCACCAGCCGCGCGACGACGAGCAGCACCGGCGCCGCGATGCCGATGCTCTCGAAGCCCGGCAGCAGCCCGACGACCACGGTGCCGAACGCCATGGTCATGATGGTGAGCGTGAGCGCCGCCCGCCTGCCATGCGTGTCGCCGTAGCGGCCGATGATGATGCCGCCGAGCGGACGCATCAGGAACCCGACGCCGAACACCGCGAACGAGGCGAGCAGCGAGACGGTGGGGTTGTTGGCCGGAAAGAATGTCTTGGCGATCGCGCCGGCGAAGAAGACATAGACGCCGAAATCGTACCATTCGAGGACGTTGCCGATGGCCGCCGCCACCACGGCGCGGCGCGCGGCCGCGTGATCGTGCGGTGGGTTCGAAGCCGGCATCGCTGCGGACATGCGGGGTTCCCCCTGTTCTCGGTTGCGCAAGACGATCAGGTGTGGGCGGACTATGCGCGCCCGCTCTGGAGCGCTGTCAAGACGCCGGCGTGGCGGCGGGGTTAATCCGCCACCGGCCCATATTGCGAGACGAAGACGCAGGACGGCGTCGCCAATTCCGCGTGGGTGCTGGCGCGGCGGTAGAAGGGCTGGAACGACGCGCCGGTGAAATGCGTGACCAGACTCCGGCGCGACGGCCTGGCGTTGGCGCCCGGCTCGCCCATGGCGCCGGAGATCGCGGAGCCACCATGCGCGAGATCGGCATGCCACACCAGCACGTCCCCGGCCAGGGCGAGAAACGCCTCGCGGCGGTGGCCATGGGCCGCCGCGTCCTGGTGCAGGCTCTCGAGAAAGCGCGGATGCGCGTCCGGCTCCGCCTCCATCCATTTGGAGGCGCCGCCAAACAGGAAAGCCGGCGCGCGATGGCTGCCGACATAATATTCCAGCTCTCCCGTGTGCGGCTTGATGTCCTCGAGGGCGAGCCAGGTCGCGGCCAGCGCCAGCGGGTTGCCGTCGATCTTCACGTAGGCGGTGTCCTTGTGCATCGCCTGTTGTGATCCGGTCTCGAAATAAAGCGACTGGAATGCCTTGGGGGTCTCGCCGAACACCGCGGCGAGGAAGTGCATCGCCGGGCCGTTGGCGATTGCCTGGCGCACCACCGCGTCGTGGGCATAGAGATCGAGCATCTTGGTGCGCCCGTAACGGAACGCGGCCTCGGGCGGCACGTAGTGCAGCGCACCGTCTGGCTCGAATGTCTCGATCAGCAGACCCTCTGGCGGCTTTTTCCAGGCGCGGTCCACCGCGGCGTTCACCATGGCGAGCGTGGCCGCGTCGACCGCGCCGCGCAGCACCACGTAGCCGTCGCGCACGAAGCGGAACAGCAGCCCGGCCGGTGCGTCGTCGATCGCTCCCCGCCGGTGCTTCGCGCCCAGCGCGTCGATCCAGTCCGGGCGATCGATCCACAGGCCGGCGAACCGGCCCGGTGCCGTCGCGCCGCCCGCAGCCGCCTCGCGTGGCAGCAGATAGACGTCGCTCCCGACCAGGCGCAGCCGAACCCGCGCGGGATCGACCGACACGAAGGGCGGCACGTCGAAACGGAACGCGACATCGCCGTTGCTGATCCCGGCATTCGCGAGGTCCTCGCGGTAGCGATTCGCGACGCAGGTGCCGACCTCGGCATCGCCCGCCATCACCTGAAGCGTGAAGCGATGCAGCGGCGTCTCGTCGGCATAAACCCAGCCCTCGATAACGTTGCCGTCGCACAGGTCGATCGAGCCGCGAACTGCCATTCCCGCCTCCGCGCCGAGGTTAAGTTTCAGCCCGTGAGAGCCGCGCGCACCGCGGCCAGCGCCGCGTCCGCGGCGGCAGCGTCCGGCCCGCCGGCCTGCGCCATGTCCGCCCGCCCGCCGCCGCCCTTGCCGCCCACGGCCGAGGCCGCCACGCGCACCAGGTCCACGGCGCTGACCTTGCCGGCGGCATTGCCCGCGACATGCACGACGATGTTGGCCTTGCCGTTGGCGGTGGAGATCAGGGCCACGACATCGGCATCGTTCTGCTGCCGTATCGTCTCCGCCAGGCCCTTGAGCTCGCCCGGGGAAACCTCGCCGAGGTTGCGCGCGACCAGCCTGCCGGATTTCGTTTCCTCGACGCCTCCCGAAGCCGTTTCGCCCGAGGCGAGCTTCCTTTGCAGTTCCGCCACCTGGCGCTCCAGCCGGCGGCGCTCCTCGAGCAATGCCGCAACGCGCTCGGCGGCGTCCGCTGGGCTGGTGCGAAGCGCGGCGGCGATGGCGCCGAGACGGTCCTCGTCCGCTTCCGCGGCCTCGATGGCGGCTTCGGCGGCGACCGCCTCGATACGGCGCACACCGGCGCTCACGCCGCTCTCGGCCACGATGCGGAAGGCGCCGATATCGCCGGTGCGCGCGACATGCGTACCGCCGCAGAGCTCGATCGACCAGGCGGAGCGGTTGCCTTCCCCGCCCCCCATGCTGACCACGCGCACCTCGTCGCCGTATTTCTCGCCGAACAGGGCCATCGCGCCCTCGGCGATCGCGGCGTCAGGCGTCATCAGCCGTGTCGTGACCTCGGAGTTCTCGCGGATGCGCGCGTTCACGTCGCGCTCCACGCGGCGCAGATCCTCCGCGCCGATCGGCGCCGGATGGGAGATGTCGAAGCGCAGCCGGTCGGGCGCGTTCAGGCTGCCCTTCTGCGCGACATGCGTGCCCAGGCGGCGGCGCAGCGCCTCGTGCAGCAGATGGGTCGCCGAATGGTGCGCGCGGATCGCCGAGCGGCGCGCATGGTCGACCGCGGCGATCACGCCCATCCCGGTCCGTACCGTTCCAGAAACGACCGAGCCGGCGTGGACGAGGAGGTCGCCCGCGCGCTTCTGCGTGTCGTCGATACGGATCTCGAACCCCTCGCCGGTGAGCAGGCCGGTATCGCCGACCTGGCCACCGCTCTCGCCATAGAACGGCGTCTGGTTCAGCACCACGCAGACGGCGGCGCCGAGGCCGGCCTCTTTCGTTTCGGTTCCGTTCTGGACCAGCGCGAGCACGGCGGCCTCGGCGCGCTCCGTGGCATAGCCGAGGAACTCGCTCGCCCCCAGCTTTTCGCGCAGCGCGAACCAGATGGCGTCCTGCGCTGCCTCGCCGGAGCCGGCCCAGGAGGCGCGGGCGCGCCTGCGCTGCTCCGCCATCGCCGCCTCGAAGCCGGCGACATCGACGCCGCGCCCCTGCTCGCGCAGCGCGTCCTGCGTGAGGTCGAGCGGGAAGCCGTAGGTGTCGTAGAGGCGGAAGGCGACGTCGCCCGCAAGCTTCTGTCCGTCGCCAAGCTTGCCGGTTTCCTCGGCCAGCAGCGCGAGACCGCGTTCCAGCAGCGCGCGGAAGCGGGTTTCCTCCAGCGTCAGCGTCTCGGCGATGAGTTTCTCGGCGCGGCCGAGCTCCGGGTAGGCGGCGCCCATCTGGCGGATCAGTGCCGGCAGGATCCGCGCCATGATCGGCTCGCTGGCACCCATCCGGTGCGCGTGGCGCATGGCGCGGCGCATGATCCGTCGCAGCACGTAGCCGCGGCCCTCGTTGGAGGGCAGCACACCGTCCGCGATCAGGAAGGCGGTGCTGCGCAGATGGTCCGCGACCACACGATGGCTGGCGCGGTCCGGCCCGTCCGGGTCGCGGCCCGTCGCCTCGGCGGAGGCGAGCACGAGGGCGCGCAACGTGTCGGTATCGTAATTGTCATGCTTGCCCTGCAGGATGGCGGCGAAGCGCTCGAGCCCCATGCCGGTGTCGATCGAGGGGCGCGGCAGCGGCACCCGGGTGCCGGGCGGGCCCTCCTCGAACTGCATGAACACCAGGTTCCAGATCTCGATGAAGCGGTCGCCGTCCTCGTCCGGCGAGCCGGGCGGGCCGCCCGGGATCCCGGAGCCATGGTCGTAGAAGATCTCCGAGCACGGGCCGCACGGGCCGGTGTCACCCATTCGCCAGAAATTATCGGAGGTCGCGATGCGGACGATGCGCTCCTCCGGCAGGCCCGCGATCTTCTTCCACAGCGCCGCGGCGTCGTCGTCCTCCGAATAGACGGTGACCATGAGGCGCTCGCGCGGCAGGGCGAAGTCGCGCGTCAGCAGCGTCCAGGCATGGTGGATCGCCTGTTCCTTGAAGTAGTCGCCAAAGGAGAAGTTCCCCAGCATCTCGAAGAACGTGTGGTGACGCGCGGTGTAGCCCACGTTGTCGAGGTCGTTGTGCTTGCCGCCGGCGCGTACGCATTTCTGCGCGGTGGTGGCGCGCACATAGGGCCGCCGCTCCTGGCCGGTAAACACACGCTTGAACTGCACCATTCCGGAATTGGTAAAGAGCAGGGTCGGGTCGTTGCGCGGCACGAGCGGCGAGGAGGCGACAACCTCGTGGCCGTTACGAGCGAAATAGTCGAGGAAGGTCGCGCGAAGTTCGTTGCTGGTGGTCATAGGCCGCAACTAGCGCGCCCGGCGCCCCCTGTCACCTGTCATGCGAGGCGCGCCAGGCGCTCGGCAAGCAGGGCGAAGAACCCGGGCGAATCAAGCCGCTCGAGCAGCCGCGCCGGCCCCTCCCCCGGCGTGATCCGGGTCCGCCCCCGCGTCTCCCCGGCGTGGTCCACAGCCACGCGGGCCGGTGCATGGGTGAACAGGCGGGGGGCGATGAGCCAGGCGACGGCGCAGGCGTCGTGCTGCGGGTGGCCGAAACCCGAGGGATAGGCGCGCATCGGCACGCTCCCCATGATCGCCCGTGCCGCCGCCATGCACCGCCCGGTTTCCGGCAGGGCGGCGAGCCATTCGCGCGTGCAGATCGCCTGGCGGGTGAGGTCGAGCGTGACGAGCGTGACCGGCCGGCCGCATCCCAGCACGACGGACAGCGCCTCCGGGTCCGACCAGGCGTTGAACTCGGCATGGGGCGTGACGTTCCCGCGCGTGACGGCGCCGCTCATCAGCACGATCTGCGCGACATGGGCGGCAAGCGCCGGCTCGGTGGCGAGGGCGAGGGCAAGGTTGGTGGCGGGGCCGATGCCGACCAGCGTGAGCCCCTCCGGTCCCGTCGTCCGCAGCGCGGCGCGGATGGCGTCCGCGGCGATGCCGGGCGCCGCTGGCCTTCCCTCCGGCAGCGCGACGCCCGCAAGCCCGTCCTCGCCATGGACATAGGCCGCATCCTCGAAACACCCGAGCAGCGGCCGGTCCGCGCCAGCGACCACTTGGATGTCCGCGCCGGCCAGCGAGAGGAGAGCTCGCGCATTCCGCAGCGTGCGCGCCAGGCCAACATTGCCGCCGGTGACGGTGACCAGCGCGACCTCGATCTCCGGCGAGGCGAGGGCAAGGAACAGCGCGATGGCGTCGTCCGTCCCTGGGTCGGTGTCGATAATGACCCGGCGCCTCATGGCGCGTGTCGTCGGCGTGGCGGCATGGGAGGGTGCGCGCTTGCTGGGGCTGTCTTCCTGTGGCGCGATGGAAGGGGCAGGCTGATGGCCTGTCAACGCGAGGCCACGCCATGCCCCTCCCCGCTCCCCGCGCCGCGTTCCGCGCCCTGCTTGCCGGCGAGCGCGTGGTCCATCCCGGCTCCGTGTTCGACCCGCTCTCGGCGCGCGCGGCCGCGGATCTCGGTTTCGAGGCGCTGATGTTCGCGGGCTCCGTCGCCTCGCTGGCGATCCTCGGGGCGCCGGACCTGGTTTCCATCACGCTGACGGAGTTCGCGGGGCAGTGCCGGCGCATAACCCGCGCCGTCCCGGGCGGCCCGCCGCTGCTGGTGGATGCCGACCACGGCTACGGCAACGCCCATGGCGCGGCGCGCACGGTGGTGGAGCTGGAGGCAGCGGGCGTCTCGGCGATGACGCTGGAGGACACCGAGTTGCCGCAGCCCTATGGCGCGAAGGGCGTGACGCTGCTGCCGCTCGAGGCGGGGCTTGGCAAGCTGCGCGCGGCTCTGGCAGTTCGCGCCGACCCTGGCTTCGTCATCGTCGCGCGCACCTCGGCCCTCGCCGCGACGGATGCCGCGGACGCGCTTGCCCGCTGCCGCGCCTATGCCGCGGCCGGAGCGGACGCGCTGTTCCTGGCCGGGGCGAGCCGGCGGGAGGATGTTGCGGCGATCCACGCGGCAACCAGGCTGCCGATCCTCCTCGGCGGCGGCAGTGCCGAGCCGCGCGCGCAGGACGGGGTGCGCGTGGCGTTGCAGGGGCACCAGCCGGTGATGGCGGCAATGCGTGCCGCGTACGAGACGCTGGCGCATCTGCGCGCCGGCAACCCGCCAGCGACCCTCGCCAACCAGCCGGACGCGGCGCTGGTGCGGCGGCTGACGCGCGCCGACGACTACGCCAAGGCCGGGCGGGATTTCCTCGGTTTGTAGAACGGGGGCCGGTCGAGCCAGTCCCAGAGGCGTTGCAGCGTGCCCTTGCGGGGTGGCGCGGCGCCACCGGCCTTCGGCGCAACGAGAGCGTCGATGGCGTTGCGCACCTTCACCCGCGCGCGGTGCAGCAGCACACGGTGATTGGCTTCCGAGATACCGAGGATCTCACAGGTTTCCTCCGGCGTGCGCTGCTCGATGTCGCGGAGCACGATCACCGCCTTCTGGCTTTCCGGCAATCGCTCGATCGCCGCCTGGACGTGTTCCCAGAGCTGGCGGCCGCCATACTCGCGCTCCGGGTCCAGCTCCTCCCAGAGCTGCGGCGCGTCCACCCAATGCCCGTCCGGCTGGAAGGCGGAGAGCGGCACGGCGCGATCCTCCGAGCCGCCGAAGCCGGCCGGCAGGCCCGTGAACCTTCCCTCGGCGCGGATGCGGGTGCGGGCGCGGTTGGCGACGATGGTAAAGAGCCAGGCGGCGAGCGTGGTCCGCCTCTCGTAGCGCGCGATGGCGGTGAACACGGCGGCCCAGGAATCCTGCACCACCTCTTCCGCCTGGGCGCGGGAGCCGATGATGCCGCTGGCGACACGGACCATGGCGGCGTGGAACCGGTGCACGAGCTTGCGGTAGGCGGCTTCGTCCCCGGCCTGGAGGCGGGCGATGAAGGCCGGGTCGTCGAACTCGCCATCGGTCATCGCGGCCTCCCCATCCGAGCGTTTGGCGTGCGCATGGACACTGTGTCACAAGTAGGGGCGCCGCGGGTTACGCCAAGGAGGGCAACGCATGCTGGTCTGCCGCGACGTTTCGGAGATGCTGACGGACTACACCGAGGGCACGCTCGGTGCCCGGCGATGGGTGGGCGTGCGCTGGCATCTCGCGATCTGCCCCATGTGCCGCGCCTTCCTCGTCCAGTTGCGTGCCACGCGCTCCATCCTTTCGCGCATCCGCCTGCCCGCAGACGAGGAGGGAGAGGCACGGGCAATGGCGGAGCGCGAGCGGAGGGGAGGCTAGGCCGGCGCGAAGACGGGCAGCCTGCCGCCGCCCTCCGTCGGCGCGAAACGCACGCGCACCGGCTGGCCGATGCGGATATCGGCGAACGGGCTGTCCACGATATTGGTCATCATGCGCACGCCCTCCGCCAACTCCACATAGGCGATGGCATAGGGCACCTCGGCGCGCTCCATCACCGAAAAACTGTAGATCGTGCCCTCGCCATTCGACTCCACCCATTCGGTGTCGCCGCTCATGCAGTGGGGGCACAGGGCGCGCGGATACCAGTGGAACCGGCCGCAGGCACGGCAGCGCTTGATCAGCAGGCGGCCTTCCTTCGCGGCCTGCCAGAACTCGCCCGTCTCGGGCGTGACCACGGGTTCGGGATAACGCCGGTCGGCCATCAGATCCGCTCCATGATGAGGGTGGCGCTGCCGTGCCGGGTCGCGATCAACCCGCCGGTCCCGTGCGCGAGGGCCAGCGTGCAGCCGGGAACCTGCACCTTCGGGTGCGCCTCGCCGCGGAGCTGGCGCACCGCCTCGATCACCTTGGTCATGCCGCCGCGGTTGGCCGGGTGGTTGTTGCACAGCCCGCCGCCATCCGTGTTGAAGGGCAGCCTGCCGACGCCGCTGATAAGGTTGCCGTCCGCGACGAAGGCGCCGCCCCTGCCCTTCTCGCAGAAGCCCAGGTCCTCGATCTGGATCACCACCGTGATGGTGAAGCTGTCATAAATCGAGGCGTACTGGATGTCCGCGGGCTTCACCCCCGCCTCCGCGAACGCCGCGGCGCCGGAGAAGCGGGCGCCGGTGTAGGTCAGGTCCATGAAGCCGCCGCCCGAGAACTTGGGCGATTCGCCGGCGCCGATGAGGCGGACCAGCGGGCGCTTGAGGCTTCTCGCGATTTCCTCGCGCGTCACCACCAGCGCGCCGCCGCCGTCCGAGATGACGCAGCAGTCGAGCCGGTGCAGCGGCGTCGTGACCATCGGGCTCGCCAGCACCTGCTCCACCGTCACCACCTCGCGCAGCATGGCGTTGGGGTTGTGCTGCGCGTGGTGGGAGGCGGCGACCTTCACCCACGCCAGCTGTTCCGATGTCGTGCCGAACTCGTGCATATGGCGCATCGCCGCCATGGCGTAGCCGTTGGCGACGGTGAGTCCGTAGGGGAATTCGAACCCAACCTCCGGCTGGCCAGGACTGCCTTGGCGCGCCGCGGTACCGGTCGCCATGCCCTCGCTGCGCGGGCGGCCGGCGAGCGTGATCAGCGCCACGTTGCACTTGCCCGCCGCGATCGCCTCCGCCGCGTGCGCCACGTGCACCAGGTAGGAGGAGCCACCGGTATCCGTGGAATCCATGTGACGGAGCCTGAGGTTCATGTAATCGGCGACGGAGAGCGGGCCCATGCCCGGCGCGTCGCCGGCGCAGAAATATCCGTCGACGTCGTCCTTGCCGAGGCCGGCATCCTCCAGCGCGCCGCGCGCGGCCTCCGCGTGGAGCTGCATGACCGACTTGTCCGGTGCCTTGCGCGTCGGGTGCTCGTAGGCGCCGACGATGAACGCCCTCCCTTTGATCGTCATGCCGTTCCTATAGCTCCACCACGATGTAGTTCTCTTCCACGCTCACGGGAAACGTCTCGGCGACGAACGGGCCCCTGGCCAGCGCCTCGCCGGGTTCCACGGTCACCTCGTAAGCGCGCACCCAGGTCGATTTGGGATCGCAATAGGATTGGCCGGTGCGCAAATCGAACTCCCAGCCGTGCCAGGGGCATTTCAGCATCTCGCCCGGGCGCGAGTAATCGTAGGTGCCGGGCGCGGTGGAGGTGACGAGGCCGACCAGCGTGCCCTTGCACAGCGCCCCACCCTGTTGCGGTCAGCGGTTGAGCAGCGCGAAATACTCTCCTTCGTGGTTGAAGATGCCGATCTCGCGGCCGCGGAGCGTAACCAGCTTGCGGGTGCCTGGCGGAATCTCCTCCGCCTTCGCGACGACGTGCCTGGCCACTCAGGAGAGCCCGTAGACGCGCTCGGCGTTGCCGGCAAAGACCATGCGCTTCTCCTCGTCGCTCATCGTCATGCGAAACGCATGCTCGGGGTTGTCCATGTCCCAGTGCGGGTAGTCCGTGGCAAACAACAGCCGGTCCCAGCCCATCCAGTCCATGGTC
>DAHUXX010000032.1 GCA_027306955.1 Acetobacteraceae bacterium
CAGCGCCTGGAAGCTGCCGATCTTGCGGCCGAACTGCTCGCGCGTGCGCAGATAGTCGAGCGTCAGCGCGAAGGACCGTTCCATGACGCCGAGCAGCATCGCGGCGGTCGCGAGCGTGGCTTCCTCGATGGCCTCATCGAACGCAGTGTCGAGCGATACAGGCACAAGCTCGGCAGGCGCGGCGTCGAACGTAACGGTTGCGACATGACCGCCGTCCTGCGTCGGCTTGCGCTCGATACGCACACCCGGTGCCCGCGCCTCCACCACCGCGAGCCCGCCGTTGCCCGCGACCAGAAAAGCGTCCGCGCCACAGGCGAGAGGCACGAAGTGCTTTTGTCCGCTCACGCGCACGCCGACGGTGGTGGCGGTGCCGACACCGAGCGTGTTCGCCGCCTCCTGCCAGGCGGGAATGACGATGCGTTCGCCGGCCAGCAGTGCCTCCAGCGCCGTGCCGCGCAGGACGTGTGCCGCCATCGCCACCGGGATCACCGGCTCCGGCACCAGGCCCTCACCAAGCACTTCCCCGAGTGTGGCGTATTCGCGCATCGAGAGGCCGACGCCGCAATCCGCCTCGGGCACGCGCAGGCCGGGCCAGCCCATCGCACAGATCTCCCGCCAGGTCGCGCGGTCGAACCCGGTGTCGGTGAAGCGGAGTGCGCGGACGCGCCTGGTCTCGCCGGGGGTCGCGAGTCCGCGCGCGGAATCGCGGATCAGGCGAAGCGATTCTCCGAGGCCAGCAAGGTCGCTCATGCGAAGCGAAGCGGTGCCTCGGTCTTCGCCGCCAGTTCCTCGCGCGAGACCCCCGGCGCGATGTCGGCGACCACGAATCCCTCCGCCATCACGTCGAGCACCGCGAGATTGGTGTACACGCGGCGCACGCAGCCGAGCGCCGTGAGCGGATAGGAGCAGCGCCGCACCAGCTTGCTGCGCCCCTCCTTCGTGGTGTGTTCCATCAGCACCCAGACGCGCTTCGCACCGGCGGCGAGGTCCATCGCGCCACCCACGGCCGGCGCCGTGTCGTTCTCGCTCGTGGCCCAATTCGCGATGTCGCCGTTCTCCGCCACCTCGAACGCGCCGAGCACGCAAAGGTCGAGATGCCTGCCGCGGATCATCGCGAAACTGTCCGCTTGGTGGACGAAGGCGCCGCCCTTGCGCAGCGTGACGTGCTGCTTGCCGGCGTTGATCAGCCAGGGATCGATTTCTTCCCTCGGCGGCGCCGGGCCGATGCCGAGCACGCCATTCTCGGAATGAAAGATCACCTCGCGTTCCAGCGGCACATGGTCGGCGACCATGGTCGGGATGCCGATGCCGAGATTGACGTACCAGCCCTCCGGAATATCGGCAGCGGCGCGGGCGGCCATCTGCCGCCGCGACCATGTGGTCATGTCCATGGCGTGCCTCCCTCGCCTAAACGGCTGGATCACCATAGGGGACGTGCACCACGCGGTCCACGTAGATGCCGGGCGTCGCGACCGCCTCCGGGTCGAGCGTGCCGAGCTCCGCCACGTGCTGCGTCTGCACGACGGTGAGCGTCGCGGCGGTCGCCATCACCGCATTGAAGTTGCGCCCGGACTCCCGGTACGTGAGGTTGCCCCAGCGATCCGCCCGCCAGGCCTCGATCAGCGCCACGTCGCCGGGCAGCGCGTGTTCGAGCACCTGTTGCCGCCCGCCGATTTCGCGCGTCTCCTTGCCGCGCGCGAGTTGCGTGCCGAAAGCGGTCGGTGTGTAGAACGCGCCGATGCCCGCACCGGCCGCGCGCATCCGTTCCGCGAGCGTTCCCTGTGGCACGATCTCGAGTTCTATTTTTCCCGCGCGGTAGAGTTCCTCGAACACCACGGAGCCGGCGCTGCGCGGGAAGGAGCAGACGATGCGCCGCACGCGCCCGAGTTCCATCAGCCTTGCCAGTCCCACGCGCCCGTTGCCGGCGTTGTTGGCAACGACGGTGAGGTCCCTGGCACCCTGCTCGATCAGCCCGTCGATGAGCTTGCTGGGCTGGCCCACCGCGCCAAAGCCGCCGAGCAGGACGGTACTGCCATCCCGGATATCCGCCATCGCGTCGGCGATGCTGCCGACGAACTTGTCGATCATGCGAACACCGCCTTGCCGTTGTTGATCACGATGGAGTCCCGCTCGACCACGTGGGCGCGGAAGCTGCCGTCGCGCCAGATTTCGGTGCGAATGGTCTCGCCCGGGAATACGGGCGCGAAGAAGCGCAGCTCGAGTGATTTCATGCGCGCGGGATCGTAGGCCCCGCGTTCGCGCAGCAGCGCGTGGGCCACGACGCCGAGCGTGCACAGCCCGTGCAGGATCGGCCGCGGAAAGCCGGCCTTGCGCGCCGTCTCCGGGTCGGCGTGCAGCGGGTTGTCGTCGCCGTTCATGCGGTACCACAGCGCCTGCTCCGGCCGCGTAGGCAGGTCGCAGACGATCTCGGGCGCGGTCTGCGGCATTGCATGCGGTGCTTTCACGGGACCGCTCGGCCCGCCGAAGCCGCCATCGCCGCGCAGGAAGGTGGTGGATGTGGTGGTGGCGATCAGCGTGCCGGTCGCCGCGTCCACCAGCCTCTTCTCGGAATAGAGCAGCGCGCCCTTGCCGGCGCCCTTGTCCACGAGGCCGGTGATGTGGCTCTCGCCGATCACCTCGCCCTCCGACGACAGCGGTGCGTGCCATGTGATGCTCTGTTCGCCGTGCACCAGGCGCACCGCGTCCACGCCTGTTGCGGGATCGCGCAGCCAGAAGCCGGGATAGCCGAGCACGATCGCCATGGTGGGGACGGCGCGCAGTGCCCGGTGATGATCGACGAAATCGAGCTGGCGTTCGTCGAGCGGGTCGCAGCCGAAGCCGACGGAGAGCGCGTAGAAGATGGAATCCCGCGTCGTGTAGCGCTGCCGCACCGGCGCGATCCGGTGTTTCATCAGCTTCTCGTAGACGATCGGCATGTTCTACTCCCGCAACAGCATCACGGCATCGACCGCCGCGACCCCTTGGGCGGAGGCGATGACGGGGTTGAGATCGACGGCGGCGAGGCGCGGCCCGGCGGCGATGGCGAAGACGGAGAGCCGCGCAAGCATGGTGGCGAGCGAAGCAATGTCCGCGTGTTCGCGCCCGCGCGCGCCGGCGAGCAGCGGAAAGCAGCGCAGCGAGCGGATCATCGCCGCCGCCACGTCCTCGCCGAACGGGCAGGAACGCAGTGCCACGTCCTCCATGATCTCGGCGAAGATGCCGCCGGCGCCAACCAGCGCCATGGGACCGAAGACCGGATCGCGGGCGATGCCCATGATCAGCTCCGTGCCAGCATATTGTTTCGCGACGAGAACGCCCTCGATGCGCGCGCCGGGTGCGCGCGCCGCCGTGCGCTCCAGCAGCAGCGTGTGCGTGCGCGCGACGTCGTCGATCGCGGCGACGCCGGTGACCACGCCGCCGATCTCCGATTTGTGCGCAATGTCGGGCGAGACGATCTTCATCACCACGGGCAGGCCGATGCGCCGCGCCGCCGCCTCGGATCCCGCCATCGTGCGGCAGACCTCCTCCATCCCCACGGCGATCCCGGCGGCGAGCAGCAGGCGTTTCGCCTCAGGCTCGCTGGGGTTAGCGGCGGGCAGCGTCACCGGGCACGCGGCCGGCGGCGGCAATCCCGGCCGTGCCGCGAACGCGGCGCCGATGCGCCCGATGGCGCCGATCGCGACGACAGCGCGCGTCGGGTCCGCGAACACCGCGTAGCCCAGCGCCTCGTACTCGGCGACCAGCGCCGCGGGCGCGAGAACGGAAAGAACCAGCAGCACGCCGGGGTGGCGCGCGCGCAACGCTGCGAGATGCTCGCGCAGACGCGGCGCGATGGAGGGCGCGGCCCCGACCTGGGAGAAGAAGATCAGCAGCGTCGTGTAGCCGGCGGCGACCGTCTCCTCGAGGAACGTGCCGACCAGGGCGAAATCGTTGAACACCTGCGCGGTGCAGTCGACGGGGTTGGCCGGGGCCGAGAACGGGACGAGCGCGCGCAGCCGCGCCTGCGCCTCCATGGGCATCGGCGGCATCGCGATCCCGTTCGCCTCCGCCGCGTCCGCCACCAGCACGCCGCCGCCGCCGCTCACGGTGAGCACGCCGAGCGTGCTGGCCGCGGGGTAGATGCGGCGCGTGGCCAGGTGCGCGATGTCCAGCAACGCCTCCGTGCCGCGCGCGCGGGCGACGCCGTATTCCGCGAGCACCGCCTCCGCCACGCGGTCGTCGGCGGCGATCGCGGCGGTGTGGGAACTGGCCGCCGCCTGGCCGAGCGCGGAGCGGCCGACCTTCAACATCACGACCGGCTTGCGCGCTTCCCTGGCGGCGGCGAGCGAGGCTCGCAACACCTCGCCATCGCGAAAACCCTCGGCGTAGACGGCGATGACGTCGGTGCCCTCGTCCTGCGCCATCCAGCCGATCGCGTCCGCGATGGTGATGTCCGCTTCGTTGCCGGTGGTGATGCAGACCGGCGTGCCGATGCCGCGGTCGCGCGCGACGACGAAGAGGTGGGTGCCGAAAGCGCCGGACTGGCTCGCGATGCCGATGCGTCCCGCGAGCGGCCAGCCGCCCTCGAAGGAGGAGGAGAAGATCGGGAAATAGCCGATCGCCGCGTTGAACAGGCCGAGGCAGTTGGGGCCGAGCAGCCGCATGCCGGCCGCGCGCGCGGCCGCCGTCATGTGTGCCTGCGCCGCCGCCCCCTCGGCGCCGACCTCCGCGAATCCGGCGGTGAGCACAATGGCTCCCCGCACGCCCGCCCGCGCCAGTTCCTCGACCGCGGCGACGGCGCGCTCGGCCGCCACGGCGACGATCGCGACATCCGGCACCTCGGGAAGCGCCGCGAGGTTCGGGTAGCAGGGCAGGCCCTGGATCTCGTCGCGGTTCGGGTTGACCGGCAGGATCGCGCCCCGGAAACCGCGCTCCAGCATATAGGCGATGGGCCGCCCGCCGATGCGCAGCCGGTCCGCCGAGGCACCGAGCACGGCGACGGAGCGCGGGCGCAGCAGCGGTGTCAGCCCCGCGAAGCGCGCGGCGAACGTTTCCTTCCCCATGCGGTCAGTCTCGCAGGCAAACGGCGGGAAGGAAACCGCCGCGTCAGCCGAGCCGGAACGGGTTGCTCCAGGCACGGCGCCCGGCCTCGTCCACCACCACCACGCGCGCCCAGCCGCCAGCGCGGAACTTGGATATGTCGAGCCGCGCCTCGCGCATGCCATCGCCGAAGATCATGTCGTCGGCGCTGGCGTGGCCGAGCACGGTAACGGAACGGGCGGGCGAGCAGGCCACGCTCACCTCATCGCCGGTGACGTCGATGGCGTGGATCTCCGGTCCCTGGCTGCTGTAGCAGTGCCCGGCGCGCAGTGCGGCGACCAGCGCGTCCGGCTCCGGCGCCTCCGCCTTCACCATGGTCCAGCCGCCGCACCAGTCCGGGTATTTGAAGTGCGCGTCGTCGGTGGCACAGGCATGCAGCGCATGGCCGCGCGAGACCAGCGCGTCGAGCAGTGTCCAGCCGTCGCCGCGGTCGGAGCCCACGGCACAGCCATGGTTGTACACCTCCACCGCGTGCGCCGCCGGCAGCAGCGATTCCGCGTCCGCGATGGTGAGCCCGTACCATTGCGGATGCGCAATGGCGACGAAGGCCCCGGCCGCGGCACAGCGCGCCGCGAGTTGCGGGCCGGTCTCGCCCTTCGCCGTCGGCGCGAAATCGAGCGGCAGGCCGACGGCGAGGATGTGCCAGGCCTCGCCCAGCTCCGTTCCCGGCGCATGCACCTCGGCACCCATGATGGTGGTGAAGGCGTTGGTCCGGTAGGGCCGCGTGTCGGTGATCGGGAAGCCGTATTTCGGCAGGAAATGGTCGGTGACGGCCAGGAAGTCGTAGCCGGCGTCGCGATAGGTCTCGCAGACATTCCCGACCTCGCGCACCGCGTCGGAACGCGTGGAATGCGTGTGCAGGTTGCCCTTAAAGAAGCGCCCGGGCGCGGCGAAGGCGGGGAGCATGGGCACGGTGAGCTCCGGATGAAAACGGCCGCAGTTTGCCATGGGCGCGGCACCAGAACAGCCCGCGTCGGTTGACGTTTGCGTGTCGGCGGCGAAGCTGCCGCGGCGCCGAGGCACCCATCCGGCGCACCCTCGCGGAACTGCCGCCGCTCCTCGGCGCGTGAGCGCCCCCTGAACGATCGTTGACTTGAACCGCGGGGCGGCGCGGGCCAGAACCCGGCATGCGCTACGTATCCACCCGCGGCGGGGCCGAACCCCGCGATTTCGAGGGCGTGCTGCTCGCCGGCCTCGCCGAGGACGGGGGGTTGTTCGTCCCCGAGGCCTGGCCGGAGCTTTCTGCGGCCCAATGGCGGGCGCTGCGGGGCCTCGACTACCCGGCGCTGGCCGCCCGCTTGATTGCCCACTTCACCGGGCCATCCTTCCCGGAATCCGAGCTGCTGCCGCTCTGCCAGGCGGCCTATGGCGGCTTCGCCCACCCCGCCGTCGTGCCGCTGGTCCAGCTCGGACCGCATCTCTTCGTCGAGGAACTGTTCCACGGGCCAACGCTGGCTTTCAAGGATCTCGCACTGCAGCTTGTCGGCCGCCTGTTCGAGGCGAGCCTGGCGCGACGCGGGGGCGAGATCGCCATCGTCGGCGCCACGTCCGGCGACACCGGCTCCGCCGCAATCGCCGCCTGCGCCGGGCGGGCGCGCATCAAGATCGCGATCCTGCACCCGGACGGTCGCACCAGCGAGGTGCAGCGCCGCCAGATGACGACGGTGCTGGCCTCCAACGTCACCAACATCGCCATTGCCGGCAGCTTCGACGACTGCCAGGACCTGGTGAAGGCGATGTTCGCCGATGCGCCGTTCCGCGAGACGATGCACCTCGCGGCGGTGAACTCGATCAACTGGGCGCGCATCGCCGCCCAGATCCCGTATTACGCGGCGGCCGCCCTGGCGCTCGGCGCGCCGGACCGGGAGGTGGCGTTCGCGGTTCCCACTGGCAATTTCGGCAACGTGCTGGCGGCCTGGGCGGCGCGGCGCATGGGGCTGCCGGTCGCGCGGCTGATCGTCGGCTGCAACCGCAACGACATCCTCGGCCGCTTTCTCGCCGCCAACGACATGTCCCTGCGCCCGGTGGTGCCGAGCCTGTCGCCGAGCATGGACATCCAGGTCAGCTCCAATTTCGAGCGCCTGCTGTTCGA
>DAHUXX010000039.1 GCA_027306955.1 Acetobacteraceae bacterium
TGGCGCCACGATATCGGCGGGGCTTCCCCAGGGTCAAGGCGAAGGGCCGCGACGGGGGGCTGCGGAATGCGGATGTGAAAACACTGTTGCGCTCGAACGATCAGGTGCGCCTCTCCTTTCTCTGCGCGCTGCTGCGCGACGGTGGCGTCACCGCCTTTGTGCTGGATGCGCATACCAGCGCCGTGGAGGGCAGCATCGGCGCGATTCCGCGGCGGCTCGCGGTGGCCGAGGAGGACGAGGCGCAGGCCAGGCGCATCCTGGCCGAGGCCGGCGAGGCGTGAGCGCGCGCGCCCGCGGCGGCGAGGCATGGGGAACCCTGCTGGGCGGACGGGTCCGCTATGCGCAGACGGCCGGGGGGCATCGCAGCGGACTCGAACCGGTGTTGCTGGCCGCCGCCACGCCGGCGTGCCCGGGCGAGCGCGTGCTGGAGGCGGGCAGCGGGGCGGGTGCGGCGCTGCTGTGCCTCGCGGCACGGGTCCCCGGCGTCGCGGGGCTCGGCATCGAGCGTGACGCGGCGCTGGTGGCACTGGCGCGGGGAAACGCGGCGGCGAACGGCTTCGCCACGCTGGGCTTCGAGGCCGGCGACATCGCATGCTTCCGCGCCACGTCCCCCTACGACCACGCGATCGCCAACCCGCCCTGGCACGACGCGCGCGGCACGAGCGGCCCCGACACGGCGCGGGAGGCCGCGCGCCGTGGCCGCCCCGGCCTGATCGGCGCCTGGGTGGGAGCGATGGCCGGGGCGCTGCGCCCGCGCGGCACGCTGTCGGTGGTTGTCGCCGCGGGCGTCGTTCCGGAGGCGATGGCAGCAATGGCGGCGGCCGGTATCGGATCGATCCGGCTGGTGCCGTTCTGGCCGCGGCGCGGCGTCGCCGCGAAACTGGCGATCGTGCAAGGCGTGCGCGGCGGCAGGGCGGCGATGGTGCTGGCGCCGGGCCTGGTGCTGCATGAGGCGGACGGGCGTTTCACGGCGGCGGCGGCGGCGGTTCTGCGGGAGGGCGCGGCGCTCGGCTAGCGGCGTTGCGCCAGCGGCGTTGAGTTAGAGCAACCTCCGACCTGTCTGAGCCTGTCCCGGCTCAGACAGGTCGGAGATAAGTTGCTCCAGAATTGAGGTTTTCTAGAGCAAGAAATCCGACCAGATGATTCTATCTGGTCGGATATTGCTCTAATCGACGCCCGGCTCGCGGTGGCGCAGGTTCCATAGCCGCTCATGCGCGGCAACCAGGCTTTCGATGGTGCGGCGGCGATTGGCGTCGGGCGAGAGCGGGCGGCGCGTTAGCAGCATTTCCAGGACACGCAGCAGCTGACTGGCGATTTCGTAGTCGCCCTGGTCGCAGGCATGGTGGAACGCGATCAGGATCTTGTCCGACAGGCGGCGGCTGTACCGGGGAGCGGCACCACCGGCCTGGCCAGCCTCGCGGATCAGCCCCTCGTTCTCCGTCGCCTCCGGGGAGGTGCCTTCCATGACGTCAGACCGCCCGTGCATGCCGAGCGGCGGTCGCTCGGACCACCCCATGGCTGAAGCTCAACGGCATCGTCCCGATTCGTCCTTCCGTTTCCCGTGGGTTCCGCGCCACGCTCTGCAAGACGCGAGTCACGTCAATCTTTGTAGAGCACAGTAGCGCATGATTCGCGGTCGTGGCGAGGAAAAATGCAAAAAAAACGACATCATGGCGCCCGTGACCACATCGTCAACCTGGCGCTACAGCTTGCGGTTGCGCGCCCGATGCAAACGCTTCCTCCCACGTGCCGGAGGTCGAGGCCTTGCTGTATTCTGTCGCGCGGTTTTCGAAGAAATTGGCATGCTCGACCGCGTTCAGCATTTCGTCCAGCCACGGCAGCGGGTTGCGGTCGACCTTGAACAGCGTGTCGAGCCCGAGCTGCGTCAGGCGGCGGTCGGCGATGTAGCGGATGTACTGCTTGACCTCACCCGCGCCGAGCCCCTCGACCGCGCCGGATTCGAAGGCGAGGTCGATGAACGCGTCCTCGTGGTCCACGATCGTGGCACATGTAAGGTAGATCTCGCGCCGCAGCTCCTCGGTCCAGATTTCCGGGTTTTCCTGCACGAAGGTGCGGAACAGGCGGATCACCGAGATGCAGTGCAGCGTCTCGTCGCGCACCGACCACGAAATGATCTGCCCCATCCCCTTCATCTTCCCGAAGCGCGGGAAGTTCAGCAGGATCGCGAAGGAGGCGAAGAGCTGCAGCCCCTCGGTGAAGGCGCCGAACGCGGCAAGAGTTTTCGCGATCTCGTGCTTGCTGTCGACGTTGAAGGTCTGCATGTAATCGTACTTGTCCTTCATCTCCTTGTAGCGGAGGAAGGCCTGGTACTCGATCTCCGGCATGCCGATCGTGTCGAGCAGGTGGCTGTAGGCGGCGACGTGGATCGTTTCGGTGTTGGAAAAGGCCGACAGCATCATCAGCACTTCGGTCGGCTTGAAGACCCGGCTGTAGTGCTTCATGTAGCAGTTGTTCACCTCGACATCCGCCTGGGTGAAGAAGCGGAAGATCTGGGTCAGCAGGTTCCGTTCCGCGTCCGTGAGGTTGCGGTGCCAGTCCTTCACGTCGTCGGCGAGCGGCACTTCCTCGGGCAGCCAGTGGACGCGCTGCTGGGTGAGCCAGGCCTCATAGGCCCACGGATAGCGGAACGGCTTGTAGACCGGGTTCTCGGTCAGCAGGCCGAAGCTCACGTGCTGTTCGTCCGGGGCGGCGATGTCGGGCATGGCGAATCTCGAACCTCCGTGGCGCATTATAAAACGCAAGACAAGGAACACAACATCCGGTGGGTCAGCCAGCGGCCGAACCACAATATATGGCGTGTTTTCGCGCAAGCCTCCGGCTTCGCCGCGTGCTAGATCTTTCGCCGCGTCCGCAAGGACCCCCGCCATGCCGTATCCGACCATCGACGACCTGCCGGAGTCGCTGCGCCGGCACCTGCCGGAACACGCGCAGGAGATCTTCCGCGCGGCCTTTAACAACGCCTGGGCCCGCTACCGCGCGCTGCCGCCGGCGGCGCTGGAGGAACGCGCGCACCGCATCGCCTGGGCCGCGGTGAAGCGAAGCTACCGCAAGGCGGGCGACGTCTGGGTGCCGCGCGAGGACGGGTTCGGCTGACGGCGCGTTCATCGGCGCGCGGCCGGAACAGCCCCCACCGCACCCTCACCGAGGGCGCCCACGCCGCGCAGCACCGCCTCGATCTCCGCGCGCGCGGCATCCCCGAGCGGCGCCTGCGGCGGGATCGGCTCGCCGACCGCGAAGCCCTGCAGGTTGAGCGCCGTCTTGATGCAGGCGGCGAGCGAGAATTTGGCGAAGATCTCGTTCACCCGCCACAGCGGGCGTTGCAATTCCATCGCCGCTCTCCAGTCGCCCGCCTTTGCCGCGTCGTAGAGGCGCACGCTCTGCCGCGGCACGATGCAGGCCGGCCCCGCCATCCAGCCGACGCCGCCGATCATCATCACGCAGGCGGGGATGTGCGCGGAGGCCGAGAACACCTCCATCCGCCCGCGCGTGCGCTCGATGATGGAGAGAAGCCGCCCGGTGTTGGTCGAGGCGTCCTTGATGTAGCCGATGTTTTGCACATGGCTCAGCCGCTCGATCACGGCGAGCGAGAGGTCCGAGCGCTGGAATTGCGGGTTGGTGTAGAGCACCACCGTCCGCCCCTTCGCGGCGCTCGCGATGGCGCGGAAATAGGCCTCGACGCCGTCCTCGCCCAGCGGGAAATACGCCTCCAGGATGGCCAGGATCGCGTCCGCGCCGGCTTCCACCAGCGCCCCGGTCTGTGCCGCGGCATCATGCGTCGAGGTCGAGGCGACGCCGGCGACCACCGGCACGCGCCGTCTCGTCTCCGAAACGACAATCTCGACGATCCGTTTCTTCTGCGCCCAGCCGAGATAGGCGAACTCGCCGGTGCTGCCCAACGGCGTCAGCCCATGCACGCCCGCATCGACCAGGTGCGAAACAAGCCGCCGAAGCGGCTCCTCCATCACGCCGCCGTCGCGGTCCACGGGCGAGACGAGGTAGGGAAAGACGCCGGCGAGCTTCATCCCAGCGCGCCTGTTGGCAGGCCCCCTGCTGACAGGCCCCCTACTGACAGACCAGGCACTCCTCGTAGTCGGTGGCGGCCTTGGCGGCGACGCTGAGCGGCAGTTCCGGCGCCGGATCGTTCGCCGGGCGCCGGAGGATCTCCTGCGGGCGCTCCACCTTCTCGCTGACCGCGTCGGCGCGCTGGATGGAGAGGCTGCGGCAATAGTAGAGCGACTTCACACCGCGCTTCCACGCCAGCATGTGGATCTGGTGCAGGTCGCGCTTGTGCACGTTGGCCGGCAGGAACAAGTTCACCGACTGGCTCTGGCAGATGAACGCCGCGCGGTCCGCCGCGTGCTCCACCACCCAGCGCTGGTCGAGCTCGAACGCGGTCTTGTAGACCGCCTTCTCGTCGTCCGTGAGGAAATCCAGGTTCTGCACGCTGCCCTTGTTGAGCGTGATCGCGGACCACACCTCGTCGGTGTCCTGCCCGCGCCCGGCCAGCAGCTTCTGCAGATGCCGGTTGCGCACCGTGAAGCTGCCGGAAAGCGTCTTCTGCAAAAAGACGTTGGCCGCGATGGGCTCGATGCCGGGGCTCGCGTTGCCGGCGATGATCGAGATCGAGGCGGTCGGCGCGATCGCGATCTTGTGCGAGAACCGCTCCATCATGCCGTATTCCGCGGCGTCGGGGCACGGCCCGCGCTCCTCCGCGAGCCGGCGGGAGGCCGCATCGGCCGCGGCGCGGACATCGACGAACATGCGCTTGTTCCACACCTTCGCCATCACGCTCTCGAACGGCACCGAGAGCGACTGCAGGAAGGAATGGAAGCCCATCACGCCGAGCCCCACCGAGCGCTCGCGCATCGCGGAGTAGCGCGCCCGCTCCATCCCCTCCG
>DAHUXX010000051.1 GCA_027306955.1 Acetobacteraceae bacterium
GCGCTCGCTGCGGCGCGGCCGAACCTCCAGGCCTCGTTGCTGCGCGCCGGCCTGCCGGCGGAGACGCGGGTCGTCGTCCATCCGCGGAACACGTCTCGGCCCGGCGGGACGACCGCGGAGCGAGGCTTCCGTCAGCAAGGCGATCAGCCGCGTCGCCCGCCGCCGCCACCCCGTTCCGACAGCGAGACGGATTTCGCCGCCGCCCTCGATATCAGCGCCTGACCACGGAGACGCCGCATGAGCACCAGCCTCGCCGCCACCGCCGCCGCCCAAACCAATGCCGGCACCAGCAGCGCCACCAGCCCGCTGGCCTCGCTCGGCAGCAACTTCACCGACTTCCTGAACATGCTGATGACGCAGTTGCAGAACCAGGACCCGACCTCGCCAATGGACACCAACCAGTTCACCTCCGAGCTGGTGCAGTTCACCTCCGTGGAGCAGCAGATCAACACCAACAACAGCCTGACGCAGCTCATCCAGTACACGCAGGACGGTGCGATGCTGCAATCGGCGCAGCTGGTGGGCAGGCAGGTCGCCGTGACCTCCGGCCAGCTCGCGTTGCAGAACGCCACCGCCGGCGTGGTCTACACAGCGACCAGCGCCGGCCCTGTCGCCATCACCGTCACCGATGCCGCGGGCAATGTGCTGGACCAGCAGACGGTGCAGGCGAGCCAAGGGCAGAACAACTGGAGCTGGAACGGCCAGACCGGCAACGGCGCGCAGCTGCCCGACGGCGCCTACAACGTGAGCGTCACGCAGGGCGGCGCCGCGCTGCCCTTCTCCGTGGTCGGCACCGCATCGGGCGTGCAGAACAGCGGCGGCGGGCTGACGCTGCAGATGGGCCCGGTAAGCGTGCCGTTCGCGTCGCTGGTTTCGGTGCTTAACTGAAATCGGGCGCGCGCTTCATCCTCCCTTTACGTTTGCTGGCGAGGATCCCCGCAGTCCCGCAAAACGGCGGGGGCCCCTGCAACGTGCTCAGCACACATCGGACCCGAAGGAAAACGCCCCCCAATGACCCAATTCTCAATCAACACCAATATCACCGCGCAGATCGCGCTCGAAAGCCTGACCGCCACCAACGCCTCGCTGGCCGCAACCCAGAAGCAGATCTCGACCGGCTATCGCGTGGCGGACGCGACCGACGACGGCGCCGCCTATGCGGTGGCGCAACGCGTGCGCTCGGATGTCGGCGCACTGACGAGCGCCAACCAGCAGCTCGGCAACGTCCAGGGCCTGCTGTCGACCACGGTGACGGCGCTCAACAACATCTCGAACACGCTGAACGACGCCCGCGCCGTGCTTGTGAAGCTGGCGGACGGCACCGTGACCGGCACCACGCGGTCGCAGTACGTGCAGCAGTATCAGTCGATGATGGCGAACGTGAAGACGTTTATCCAGGACGCCGGCTACAACGGCAAGACGCTGATCGGCAACATCACTGGCAGCTCCGGTAAATTCGGTGCCGTCGGCGTGGTCCGCAACGAGCTCGGCGCTACCTACGGTATCGCCACGTTCGGTGGCTCTGCCTTCTTTGCCTCGGTCAACTTCACCAGCACGCAGCTCAACGGCGCGTCGACGGTGCAGGCACTGATCACCACGACCGGAACGTTCCTTACGACGTTCAATACGCTGGGCAGCGAACTTAACACGTACGGTAACGCAACAACCTACGTGAACAACCAGATCACCTACAACAGCGACAAGATCGACGCGCTGAACTCCGGCCTGGGCTCGCTGATCGATGCCAACCTGGCGCAGGAATCGGCGCTCCTGACCTCGCTGCAGATCAAGCAGCAGCTCGGCACGCAGGCGCTTTCCATCGCCAACAGCGCGCCGCAGAGCCTGCTTTCCCTCTTCAAGTAGCGCCGCGCTCCGGCACGGGCAAAACGCCCGCGCCTCGCGTCCTATCGTTCACGGAGGTGACGCAAGCCCATGTCGACGCTGGTCCTGGAACTGCGCCAGGGGGAGACGATGATCGTGAACGGCGCGCCGATCCGCTTCCGTACCAAATCACGCATCGAGCTTACCGCGCATGCGCGCTTCCTGTTCGGCAAGCAGATCATGGCGCCGTCGGAGGCCTCAACGCCGGCGCGCCGCATCTACTTCGCGCTGCAGACCGCCTATATCGGGACCATCGAGGAACGCGAGGCCGGTCTCGCGGCGGCGCGCCACTATGTCGCCGCCTTCCAGGCCGCGACCACATCGCAACTCGCCTGCTCCATTCTCGACCGCGCCCTCGCCGCGGCGGGGGCCGACCAAGGCTACCAGGCGCTGCGCCTCGCGCGGCGGATCATCCGCCACGAGGACGCGGTGCTCGGTCACTCGTCCGTACCGACCGCCTCACCCGAGGTGCCGGCCGGCATGCTGTCCAACCCTGCCACGAAAATCGCGGAGACCTGCCCATGAATAATCCCGGCACCGCCCGGCGCGCCGAACGCGCCTACGCCGCGAGTTCCGCCGCTCGCAGCCTGCGTGCGCAGGAGGCCGAAATCTTCACGCGGGTCATCGCCTCGCTGCGCCTCGGGGCGCGGGGTTCGTCCGCGGACCGGGTGCGGGCGCTCGCGGATACCTCGCTCTTGTGGTCGAGCGTGCTCGACCAGGTGCGCGACCCGGCGAACCAGCTGCCGGAGCGGTTGCGCGCCATGATCGCCTCGGTCGCGATGACGGTCCAGCGCGAGGTCGCGCTGGACCAGCCGAATTTCGAGTTCCTGATCGAGGTCAACGAAAACATCGCCGCCGGTCTCGCCGACAGCTGAGCGAGGGTGCGGACGATGAGCGGCTATCTTGTCTCGCTGTTCCAGGGTGCCGTCATCAACGGCGGCAACAACACCGCCGCCTCGCTGCTGTCCACGATCGAGAGAACCAGCGGCGGAACCGGCGGCGTCGGGGCCAACCCGATCACGGCCTTGCACATCGCGCAGCAGAACAAGACCCAGGACATCGCCGCCACCGCCGCCCAGCCCGCGGTGGCGCGTGACATCGCAGCGTTCAAGCATGCCGTCGCCAACGCGACCACGCTGCAGCAGCTGCTCGCCAACCCCACCGCGCTCAAGGTGTTGCTCACGGCGAACGGACTCGGAGCCGACGCGTCCTACACGGCGCTGGCGCAGCAGGTCCCGATGTCGAACGCATCGGACCCGGGGGCGCTGGTCAACCAGGTGTCGAGCTCTAACTCGGCCTGGCTTTCCGTCGTACAGACCTACCAGTTCGCGACCAAGGGCCTCACCGTGCTGCAGAACCCCTCGGTGCAGCAGACCATCGCCAACGGCTATGCCGAGGTGATGTGGCGTCAGTCGCTCGATGCGACGACGCCGGGGCTTTCGGACGCGCTGACGTTCCAGTCGCAGGCCGGAACGATCGCCTCGGCGCTGGACGTGCTCTCAAGCCCGATCCTGTTCAACCTCGTCACCTCCGCGCTGGGCATCCCGCAGCAGATCGTCTTCCAGGACCAGGGGGCACAGGAACAGGCGATCAATGCGCGCCTCGACTATTCGCGCCTCAAGGATCCGAACTATGTCAATGCGCTCACCGACCAGTTCTTGCTCAACAGCCAGCAGCAGAATTCCGGTACCACGGATCTCACCAGCCTCGCGGTGCAGGCTCAGGGTCTCATTGCATAATCGTACCGTTCTGATTCGAGAACGTCGCGCCTGATGCCCCGGTCCTCCGGGACCGCCGATCGTTGCCACCTCGGCTCAAAAGGAGCTTCCATGGACGGATACGCCACCGACCACGCGATCCTCGCCGCGCGCGCGCGCACATTGCTCGCGGCCGGAAGGCCCGCCGCCGCCGGCCCGCTGATCGCGGCGCTGCGCAGCAGGCTGGCAGGCAGCGCGGAACTTGCGGAGCTGGAGGCGAGGCTGCACCTCGCCCAGGGCGATCCCGCGGCCGCCCGCGCGGTGCTGGACCCCGTCGTCGCGGCGGAGCCATGCACGTCGCTGCTGCTCGTCCGTGCCGAGGCCCGCCTGCGCTGCGACGATGCCGCGGGCGCCGCCGCCGATGCGGCCGAGGCCGTCATTTCGGCACCTGACCATCCGGACGCCAAGACGGTTCTGGGCATTGCGCTGATTGATCTCGGCCGCAACGCGGACGCGATCCCCTGCCTCGACGAGGCGGTGGCGGCGCGGCCAGCCAATCCGTGGTATCGTGAGGCGCTGGCGACGGCGTTCGAGCGCGCCGGCCAGGCGACGATCGCGGCACGGGTGCTCGCCGACGGCATCGTACAGGCGCCCGCGCATCCGGGCCTGCGCACCGCCGCGATCCTGCTCGCCATGGGGGGGGGCGACGCCGCCGCCGCGCTCGCGCTCGCGGAGGCGGCGCGACGCGACGGCGCGGTGGACGCGCGTGTCATGGGGCTGCTCGGGCACGCGCTCTCCCGGCTCGGCCGGCACGACGAGGCCGCGCGGATCTATGCCGAGGCCTACAAGCTGGCGCCGGAGGATGCCTATGTCCGGCATCTTGCGGCCACCGCCGGCATGCGGCCGGCGGAGGGTACGGCGCCCACGGCCTATGTCACCGCGGTGTTCGATGGCTGGGCAGAGCGTTTCGATTACGACATCATCGGGCTCGAGTACCGCATCCCGGGGGTGATGCGGCAGATGCTCGGCGAGCGCGTCGAGACCCGCCCGTGGCTCGACCTCGGCTGCGGGAGCGGGCTTGTGGCGCTCGCACTCGGGGATGTCGCGACCGGGTCCGCGACGGGGGTTGATCTCTCCGCCGCGATGCTGCGCGAGGCCGCGGCGAAGGATCTTTACGCGGAGCTGATCCAGGCGGAGGCAACGACGTTTCTCGGGCAGGACACGAGGCGCTGGCACCTGATCACCGCCGCCGACCTGCTCTGCTACATCGGCGACCTTCTTCCGTTGCTCGACGGCGTGCGCGCGCGGCTCGCACCAGGCGGGCAGTTTCTCGCCTCGATCGAACTCGGCGACGAGCCCGCACATTGGGCTCTAGGTCCGCGCGGGCGCTTCCTCCACGGTCGCGCGATGCTGGAAGCGTCGCTTGCAACGACCGGTCTGCGGCTCGTCGAGGCGCGCGAGGAGGTGCTGCGGCTGGAGGCGAGCCAGCCGGTTCACGGCCTGGTCTTCCGCGTCACCGCGAGGAGCTCCGATGCCTGAGACCCCGACAGCGGTTGCGGAAAGCCCGCGCGCCGGACACGACCCCGCCGACCTCGCGCGGATGCTGCTCGACCTCGGCGACCCCGTCGGGGCGCGGGCGCTGCTGGCCGCCGGCGACAGGAAGGGCGCCGCAGACGCTGCCTATTTCGCGGTGCTGGGCATGACAAACCTGGCGACCTCACAGCCGGACGCCGCGCGTACCGCACTCCGCCGCGCCGTCGCGCTTGGCGACAACTCTGCCGCGACGCTGTTGAATCTGGCGCTCGCCGAGGGTGCGACGGGCGATCTCGCGCGCGCGCTCGTTTTGGTTGCACGGGCGGAAGAAACGGCACCCGATTGGGCGGAGCCGGCGCTGCGCTGCGCGGAGCTGCTGCGCCGGGCCGGCGACAAGGAGGCGGCAGCCCTCGCCTATGAAGCCGCCCTCGCGCGGGACCCGGCGCGGCCGGAGGCGTTGATCGGACTCGCCTCGCTGCACATCGTGCGCGGCGACGGTGCGCGGGCGCAGATGCTGCTGCTACGCGCTTGCGCGGCGTCGCCCGAACGGGCCGAGGCATGGGATGCGCTTGGTCTTTCCCTGATGCTGACCGGTGATGCCGCCGCGGCGGAGGCCGCATTCGGTGAGGCGGCGCGGCTCGAGCCGGATGCCGTCCCCTGGACCCTGCATCGGGCGGAGGCGGCGTTCGCCGCCGGACGGGCGGAGGCGGAGCTGGCACGGCTGGAACAGGAACGCGCAACCACCCCGGCCACGCTGGCCGCGCGCGGACTGCTGCTCGACCGCGTCGGCCGGCGGTCCGAGGCCGTGGACCTGCTGGAAGCCGCGGCGGTCCTGGCGCCGGAATCCGCCCTTGTCGCGCGCGTGCGGGCCGACGCGCTGACCCGCACGCTCGATGCCGCCGGTACGGTCGCCGCCCTCGAGCGGGCGCTGGAGCTCGATCCGGATTCGGTCGACTTGCGCAACAATCTCGGTGCTGCCCTGGTGCGCGCGCACCGCCATGGCCGCGCCCGCGCGGTGCTGGAGGCGCTGGTGGCGGAGATCGGCCCCAGGCCCGGCCCGCTCTGCAACCTCGCGAACGCGCGGGTCTCCTCCGGTGACCAGGAAGGAGGGCTTGCGGCCGCACAGGAGGCGGTGGCGGCGGTGCCGCAGGACCCGATCGCCTGGCGGGCACTGGGCAATTCGCTCGTCTACCATCCGGCGGCAACGGGCGTGGCGCTCCGCGAGGCCGCGGAACGAGGTGCGGCCTTGCTGCGTGCTCCATCCCCGCCGAAACTCGCCAACACGCGCGAGCCAGAACGTCGCCTCCGGCTCGGCCTGCTTTCTGCGACACTGAAGACGCATCCGGTGGGTTGGCTGACGCTCGCGGGCTTCGAGGCACTGGATCCCACACGTTTCGGTATTGTTGCTTTCAGCCAGCCGCTGGGCCCGCATCCCGACACGATGGCGCGGCGCTTCCGCGCTCGCCAGCGACTGGGTCGTGGTCGACACGGATGCCGCCGCCCTGCGCGCCGAGCGCATCCGCGGCCACGGTATCGACATCCTCATCGATCTCGGCGGCAACGGCGACCGGGGCTGGGCCGCCACTTGCGCCTGGCGCGCGGCCCCGGTGCAGGTCAAATGGGTCGGCGCGCAGAGCCACACCAGCGGCATCGCGGCGATGGACTGGTTTGTCACCGATCGCTGGGAGAGCCCGCCTGGCGCCGAGGCTCAGCACACAGAGAAGCTGCTGCGGATGCCGGACGGGTATTGCTGCTACTCGCCGCCACCCTACGCGCCCGACGTGGCGCCGTTGCCGGCGCTTGCCAATGGTTTCGTGACGTTCGGGTGTTTCAACAATCTCGCCAAGATCACACCGGACGTGATCGCCACTTGGGCGCGGATCCTGTCGCGCGTCGCCGACAGCCGGCTGCTGCTCAAGGCACACCAGTTCGCCGACCCCGAGATCACCGCCGCCGTCCGCGCGCGCCTCGCCGCCCTGGGCATCGATCCCGCGCAGGTGGAGCTGCGCGGCGCCAGCCCGCATCGCGTCCTGCTCGAGCAATACGCGGACGTGGACATCGCGCTTGACCCGTTTCCCTACACGGGCGGGCTGACCACCTGCGAGGCGCTGTGGATGGGCGTGCCTGTCGTCACGCGACCCGGTGATTATTTCGCAACCCGCCATTCCACCAGCCATCTCTGCAATGTCGGGTTGCACGACTGGGTGGCGTCGGACATCGACGCCTATGTGGAGCTCGCCGCATCGCGCGCGGCGGACATCACGGGGCTGGCGGCGCTGCGGGCCGCGCTGCGCCCGCGCATGGCTGCAAGCCCGCTCTGCGACGGGCCGCGCTTCGGCCGCCACCTCGCAGCGGCGCTGCGCGGCGTCTGGCGGCAATGGTGCGAGGAGAACAACGATGCTTGACGACATCACGGGGTCCGCGAGCTACTGGCAGTCGCGATACCGCGCCGGCGGCACCTCCGGCGCCGGCTCCGCGGGACGGCTGCTGGCATGGAAGGCGGCCGTCATCAACGGCTTCGTCGCTGCCAATGGCATCGGCGACGTGCTCGATCTCGGCTGCGGCGACGGCGCACTGGCGGCGCGGATCAAGGTCGCGTGCTATCGCGGCACCGATGTCGCGGCGGACGCGCTGGCGCGCACCGCCGCGGCGCGCGACGGCACGGGAGCAGTGCGCCTGGTACCTTGGTACGCGATGGGCCGCGAGAAGCCGGCCGACCTCGCACTTTCCTTCGACGTCATCTTCCACCTCGTTGAGGACCGCACCTACGGGCTGTATATGCGCCGTCTCTTCGCGGCGGCGCGGCGCTTCATCCTGGTTTATTCCAGCAATCTGGACCGCGCCTGGCCGGCGCCGCATGTCCGCCACCGCCGCTTCACCGACGCGATCCCGGCGATCGATCCCACCTGGCGCGTCGCGGCGCACGTCCCCAACCCTTACCCATACGACCACAACCGGCCGGACACGACCAGCTTTTCCGATCTCTACCTGCTGGCGCGACCAGGCGAGAACGCGACGCTCGTCATCCCCACCGGCTGAACGGTCAGGCGCGGGCGAAGCGCAGCATCCGCGAACGATTCGAAACGAGGCGCGCGCCGCCGTCCTCGAATGCGACCGCGAAGCTCATTGTCCAGGCGCCCTCGCCGTGGCGCGCCAGCGCAAGGCCCGGGTGCAGCGGCTGCAGGTCGATAACACTACGCAACGGCCCGGCCCCGCGCGTAAGCATCGCCTTGCCACCTTGCACCGCCACGTCGAACGCGGCGTCGAGATCCTTGTGGACGTAGCGTCCCTCCCAGCCCGGCGGCGCTGGCAGCGGCGCGGCGCGGCGGAAGCGGCGTCGCACCTGACCCACCTCGCCCACCAGCGTCTCCCCCTCCACGCCGAGGG
Organism: Acetobacteraceae bacterium; assembly: GCA_027306955.1. Lineage (GTDB taxonomy): Bacteria > Pseudomonadota > Alphaproteobacteria > Acetobacterales > Acetobacteraceae > JAJXXT01. The sequence goes on from DAHUXX010000051.1 coordinate 8,499, forward strand.
CCACAGGCAGGTGCGCGGAGCCCGCGAGCGCGCCGAGCAGGAACGCGTGGCAGTCCCGAACCTCGAGCCACAGCGGTTCACCCTCGGCCACGTAGAGACCCTCGGGGTGACTGTCCGGCAGCTTCCCCTCCGTCGGCGTCGGGACACCGCGCAGCGCCGCCGCGACCGAAAGTACGACCGCGTGCGGATCCGTGTCCTCGCGGTTGGAGAGCACCACCACGCCCGCGGCTTCCTCCGGCATGAGCAGCAGATAGCTCTTGTAGCCGGGCAGCGAGCCGCCATGCCCGACCGTGCCGAGCGGCCCATGGGCGAAGCCGAGCCCGTAGGCCGTCGCGCGCCCGTCCGCGAGATGCCGCGTTGCCGACAGCGCCGCGAGCGGCGCCTCGCCGCGTAGCAGCGCCTGGCCCCAGCGCGCGAGATCCAGCGCGCTGCCCGCGAGCCCGCCGGACGCCGAAATATGCGGTCCGTAGCGGCCGTATTCCCAATGTCCGTTCACCTGGACCATCCCGCGCGCGAGGCCGGGCACGACCACCGCCTCGTCCTCCGGCAGCACGAGGTCAAGACCGAGGGGGCGGAGGAATCGTTGCGCTAGGGTTTCCTCGTAGGCACCCGCGAGCTTCGCCTGCAGCAACCGGTAGCCGGTGTTGGAGTAGGAGATCTCCGTTCCCGGTACGAAATTCAGCCCCTCCATCCGGCGGGAGAAATCCACCAAGGCCGCCCGCGACAGGCCGGTGGACGGCGGCACGCCAAGCAGCCAATAGCTTTCCATGACATCCGGCAGTCCGCCGGTCATGTCGAGCGCCCGCCCGATCGGCACCGCGTCGCCCGCGCCGAAACCGAGCGGCGCCGCGAGGTCGATGCCGAGCGCCAGCACGCAGGCGGCGAGGAATTGCTTGCTCACCGAGGCGTAGCGGGATTTCGTCTCGGTTGCGAACGGAATCCGCCAGCCGGGATCGGCGAGCCCGCCACAGGCCGAGCCCCGTGTCTCGCGCGCGTCGAACAGGAGGATCGCGCCGCCCGGCGCGCCCTCCTCCGCCTGCCACTTCGCCGCCGCCTGCCGCGCGGCCGCGAGCCCCGCCTGCCAGTCCATCCCGCCCTCCCTCGATCGGGAGGCAGTGTGCCGCGGTGGGCAGGAAAATCCAGCCCCGCCCGGTCCCTTTGCGCTCAGTCCCGCTGCGGCGTGTTCATCGCCCATGCGTGGCCGTGCACCAGGCCGTCGTCGTGTTCCTGATGCCGCGGAGCGGGCGTGGTATCGTTATGAAATTGTGCCGCCTCCGTGCTGCCGGCGAGCGCCGTGGTGGAGGCGCGCCCGCCGGTGACCGCCATTGCGACGGCATCGAAATAACCGACGCCGACCTCGCGCTGATGGCGCGTCGCGGTGTAACCGTGCGTCTCCGAGGCCAATTCCGCCTGTTGCAACTCCGAATACGCCGCCATGCCACGCTCGCGATAGCCGCGCGCCAGCTCGAACATGGCGTGGTTCAGCGCGTGAAAGCCGGCGAGCGTCACGAACTGGAACTTGTAGCCCATGGCGCCGATCTCGCGCTGAAAATTGGCGATCGCTTCCGGCGCCAGCTTGCGCTTCCAGTTGAAGCTCGGCGAGCAGTTGTAGGCCAGCATCTTGTCGGGGAACCGGCGGTGGATCGCCTCGGCGAAGCGCCGTGCCTCGGCGAGGCTGGGCTCGGAGGTCTCCCACCACAGCAGATCCGCATAGGGCGCGTAGGCCAGGCTGCGGGCGATCGCGTAGTCGTTGCCGACGCCTTCGCGGATGCGGAAGAAGCCCTCCGCGGTGCGCTCGCCGCAGAGAAAGGGCCGGTCGCGCTCGTCGATGTCGGAGGTGAGCAGCTGGGCGGACTGCGCGTCGGTACGGCAGAGCAGGACCGTGGGCACGCCCTCGACATCCGCCGCGAGCCGCGCCGCATTGAGTGTGCGGATGTGCTGGCCGATCGGCACCAGCACCTTGCCGCCGAGATGGCCGCATTTCTTTTCGCTGGCGAGCTGATCCTCGAAATGCACGCCCGCCGCACCCGCGGCAATCATCGCCTTCATCAGCTCATAGGCGTTGAGCGCGCCGCCGAACCCGGCCTCGGCGTCGGCAATGATGGGCGCCATCCAGTACGTGCCGTCACCGCCCTCCTGGTGCGCGATCTGGTCCGAGCGCCGCAACGCGGCGTTGATGCGCGCGACGACGTTCGGCACCGAGTTCACGGGGTAGAGCGACTGGTCCGGATACATCTCGCCGGCGCTGTTGGCGTCGGCGGCCACCTGCCAGCCGCTGAGATAGATTGCCTCCAGCCCCGCCTTGACCTGCTGCACCGCCTGGTTGCCGGTGAGCGCCCCGAGCGTGGGCACGAAAGGCCGCTCGCGCAGTAACTGCCACAGCCGCCGCGCGCCCATCTCCGCCAGCGTGTGGCGAACACGGAAGGAGCCGGCGAGCCGCTCGACATCGGCCTCGCTGTAACCGCGCCGGATGCCGGCGAAGCGGCCGGGATTCTGCGGGCGGTCGCCGCCGGAACCGTCCGGAGCGCGGGGGATGGTGCGGTGGATGGTCATACTGGCCTCCTGCGGCGCGAGTGATGCCGTGAAGAATTCACATTGCGCTGCGGAATGGCAGATGGAAAATACGCGCGAAAGCTGAAAGACGTTAGATTATTAACGGCTTCGGCTGAAAATTCGTAAAGCTTGTAAAAATGACTGCACCCGCCATCGGCCGCACCATCCGCCGCCTGCGCCAGGAGGCGAAGCTCACGCAGTCGGCGCTCGCCCAACGCCTCGGCATCTCGGCGAGCTACCTGAACCTGATCGAGCATGACCAGCGGGCCATCACCGCGAGCCTGCTGCTCAAGCTCGCGACCGCGCTCGGCGTCGAGCTCGCGGAGCTCTCCGGTCAGGCGGAGCGGCAGGCCGAGGCGCAACTGCGCGAGGCGCTGGCCGACCCGCATCTCGGTGCAGAGAAAGTGCCGGAAGCGGAGATCGCGGCACTAGCCGCGGCGCCGAGCGCGCGTGCGGCGGTGCTGGCGCTGTATCGCGCCTGGCGTGTCGCACGGGAAGACGCGGGTGGCATCGCGCTGCCCTCCGGCAGGCGGCTGCTGCTGCCGCAGGAGGAGGCACGCGACGTCTTCGCCGAGCACGCCAACCACTTCCCGCTACTCGAGGAAGCGGCCGAGGCGATCGGACGGGGGCTCGGCGCCGCGCCGGCGGAGATGAACCATGCCATCGCCGACCGCCTGCGTCGCCGCCACGGGCTCGCCATCACCGTGGGGCCGTTGCCCGGCGCGCTGCGCCGCTACGACCCGGTGCGCCGCGCGCTCGATATCTCGGAGATGCTGCCACGTGAATCCCGCGGCTTCCACCTCGCGGTGCAGCTCGCCCTGCTCGAAGCACACACGGCGCTCGACGCCGCCATGGCCCAGCTCGCGCCCAGCACGCCGGAAGCCGCGGGCCTGATCCGCCTCGGCCTCGTCAACTATCTCGCCGCCGCGATCCTGATGCCCTACGCCGCCTATCGCGCGGCAGCGGCGGAGCTGCGCCACGATGTCGAGGCGCTGGCGGCGCGCTTCGGCGTGAGCTTCGAGCAGGCGGCGCAGCGCCTGTCCTCCCTGCAACGACCCGGCGCGCGCGGCATCCCGTTCTTCTTCCTGCGCACAGATCCGGCCGGAAACGCCTCGAAACGTTTCTCGGCAGCCGGCTTCCCCTTCGCACGCTTTGGCGGTTCCTGCCCGCGCTGGGTGGTCCACGCGGCGCAGGCGACGCCGGGGCGCATCGCGGTGCAGGTGGCATCCCTGCCGGACGGCGCCACCTTCCTCTGCATGGCACGCGCCATCGTCCGGACCCATGCCTGGGGCGAACCGCCGCCCGTGCATATCGTGGCGCTGGGCTGCGACATCGCCCATGCCGGCGCCATGGTCTATGCGGACGGGCTCGACGTCGCGCGTGCCGCCGTGGGCATCGGGCTTTCCTGCCGGCTGTGCGACCGGCCGGATTGCCGCTCGCGCGCCTTCCCGCCGCTGGCACACCGGCTGGCGCTCGACCCGCACACCGCCGGCACCTCGCCCTATCGCTTCACGCGGTAGCGCGCTTGCGCTGCTCGCCCACAACGAGCACCGCGCCCGCCAGCATGATCAGCGCCGCGCCGCCGAACACGGCCACGCGCGGAATGTCGCCGAACACCAGATAGCCGAGCACGAAGGCCCAGATCAGCGACACATACTCGACCGTCGCCATCACCGCTGCCGGCGCCTGCCGCGCCGCCTCGAACAGGATGTACTGGCCGCAGCCGCCGAACACGCCGATCTCGAGCAGCAGCAGCCATTCGATCCCATGCGGCATCTGGAACTGCCAGAGGCTCATCGTCCCGGTGACCGCCAGGAACACGAGATTCTGGGTGAACACCTGCAACAGCGAGGATTCGCGTCGCGCGATCTGGCGCATCAGGATCACCGCCAGTGCCCACATCGCCGCCGCCGCCAGCACCAGCCCCGTCGCCACCGAGAACGGCACGCCGAACGGATCGCTCGCCACCAGCACGCCGGTGAAACCGATGGCGACACAGGTCCAGCGCAATCCCGTCACCCGCTCGCCCAGCAGCGGGCGCGCCAGCAGCGTCGTGAGCAGGGGCGAGGCGTAGTAGAGCGTGGTGAGCTGCGCCAGCGAGAGGTGTTGCGCTGCGGTGTAGTAGAACAGCCAGGCCACGAGCGTGAGCATGCCGCGCGCCGCGAGCGAGAGCTTCATGGTCGAGGTCAGCAGTGCGGGAACCAGGCGGCCGCGCGAGGCAGCCAGCACACCGATCACGATCGCGAGGCTGCGGAAGAACAGCACCTCCGCCACCGGCAGATGCTCGACCAGCCATTTGTTGGTCGCATCGTGCATCGCGAACAGTGAATAGGCGAGCACGCCGAGCAGCATGCCGAGGCCCAGCCGCTCACCCATGGCCTACACGATCCTCGCTCAGACGGACTGGCGCAGCGCGGCGCCGGCGGCGAGCGGGCAGAACGGCATGCACAGCGCCAGCAGCGCGCCCAGCACCAGCAGCGGCGCCGCGTAGGGCGCGTCGGTGCGCGCCGCCTCCGCCGCCAGCGTGCCCATGATAAGCACCGGCGTCGCGAGCGGCAGCACCAGCAGCGGCAGCAGCACGCCGCCGCGCCGAGCACCGACCACCAGCGCCGCCGCCGCGGTGCCGAGCAGGCTCAGCACCAGCGTGCCTGGCAGCAGGCCCAGCATCAGCACCGCGAACGGCGCCGGTTCGACCCCGAACATGATGGCGACCGGCCCCGAGGCCAGCAGCAGCGGCAGGCCGGTAAGCAGCCAGTGCGCACAGGTCTTGAGGATCGCGATGCCCGCCGGCGGCAGTCCGGAGAGTAGCAGCAGATCAAGCGAGCCGTCCTCGGCATCGGCACCGAACAGGCGGTCGAGCGGCAGGATCGCCGCCAGCAGCGCCGCGACCCAGATCACGCCCGGACCGATGCGCGCGAGCAGCTTCGGCTCCGGCCCCACACCGAGCGGAAACAGCGCCGTCACCACGACGAAGAACAGCAGCGCCGCCACGCTGTCCGCGGCGTGGCGCAGCCCGAGGCGAAGCTCCCGGCGCAACAGGTCCGCAAACATCAGACCGTCAGTTCCAGCGTCGCCGCGCCTGGCACCATGAAGTCCTGGTGCGTTGCCGCCACCACCGCGCCGCCGGCCTCGCGATGCGCGGCCAGCATCGCCTCCAGCCGCCCGAGGGAGGCGGCGTCGAGCGCGTTGGTCGGCTCGTCAAGCAGCCAGAGCGGCGCCGTGCACAGCGCCAGCCGCGCCAATCCGGCGCGGCGCCGCTGCCCGGCCGAGAGGAAACGCGCCGGGATCGCGGAGAGCGCCTCCAGCCCCATCGTCGCCAGCGCCGGCGCGATCCCGCGCGAGCCGGCGCGCGCCCAGGGGAGCAGGTTCTCGGCCACCGTCAGCCCCGGCTTGAGCGCGTCCAGATGCCCGACATAGGCGACGTGGCGCGACCAGGTGGGCAGGTCGTCCAGCTCCGCCCCGTCCCAGGCGACGCGCCCCTCGTCCGGACGCAGCAGCCCGGCCAGGATGCGCAGCAGCGTCGAGTTGGCGGTGCCGTTGGCGCCGCGCAGGAGCAGCGCGCCGCCATGCGCGACCGCACCGCCAACACCGACCAGCACCAGCCGCTCGGCGCGCATCGCCGCGATCTCCTCGAAAACCAGCCCCGCGCCCGCCGACCCGGCACGCTCAGACCCCGCGCTCAATGCATTCCCCCGATACCGTTCCCCCTCATGGACTGGGGAGGCGTGCTGTGGCAAATCGCAGCGCCTTCGCTGCCCGGCCGAGGCCAGGGCTCGGGGCGTGATCACCGCAACGAAAGAGAAGCTCCATGAAATCCGTCGGCCGGGACAGCCTCAAGACACGCGCAACCCTCACCGCCGGCGGCAAGAGCTACACCTACTTCTCCCTCCCCGAGGCCGCCAGGACGCTGGGCGACATCGACCGCCTGCCCGTCTCGCTCAAGGTGTTGCTGGAGAACGTGCTGCGCTTCGAGGACGGCACCAGCTACACGGTGGACGACGCCAAGGCGATCGCCGGCTGGCTGGAAAAGGCCTCCTCCGCCAAGGAGGTTCCGTTCCGCCCGGCGCGCATCCTGATGCAGGACTTCACCGGCGTGCCGGCCGTCGTCGATCTCGCGGCGATGCGCGATGGCATCCAGCGCCTCGGCGCCTCGCCCGACAAGGTAAACCCGCTGGTGCCCGTGGATCTCGTGATCGACCACTCGGTGATGGTCGATGTCTCCGGCCGCCCCGACGCGCTGGCGAAGAACGTTGAGATCGAGTTCGAGCGCAACGGCGAGCGCTATACCTTCCTGCGCTGGGGCCAGACCGCGTTCGACAATTTCCGCGTGGTGCCGCCGGGCACCGGCATCTGCCACCAGGTCAACCTCGAATACCTTTCGCAGGGCGTGTGGACCGCGGATCTCGGCGGCACGACCTACGCCTATCCTGATACGCTCTACGGTACGGACAGCCACACCACGATGGTGAACGGCATGGGCGTGCTCGGCTGGGGTGTCGGCGGCATCGAGGCAGAGGCGGCGATGCTCGGCCAGCCGATCGCGATGCTGATCCCTGACGTCATCGGCTTCCGCCTTACGGGCAAGCTGCCGGAGGGCGCGACCGCGACCGACCTCGTGCTCACCGTGACGCAGATGCTGCGCAAGAAGGGGGTGGTGGGTAAATTCGTCGAGTATTTCGGCTCCGGCCTGGATCAGCTTGGCCTCGCTGACCGCGCCACCATTGCCAACATGGCGCCCGAATACGGGGCCACCTGCGGCTTCTTCCCGGTCGACCGGATCACCCTCGACTACATGCGCCTTTCCGGCCGCGACGAGGGGCGTATCGCGCTCGTTGAAGCCTATGCCAAGGCGCAGGGCATGTGGCGCGACAGCGCCACGCCGGACCCGGTCTTCACCGACACGCTCGAGCTCGACCTCTCCACCGTACAGCCCTCGCTCGCGGGCCCGAAGCGCCCGCAGGATCGCGTGCTGCTCAAGGACGCGGCCGCCGCCTTCACGACGGAGCTGACCAAGAGCCTCGGCGTTGCCGCCAGCGAGGTCGGTACCGTTGCCGGGCCGAAGAGCAAGAATTTCGACCTCACGCACGGCGACGTGGTGATCGCGGCCATCACCTCCTGCACCAACACCTCGAACCCCTCGGTGCTGGTCGCTGCGGGCCTGGTGGCGCGCAAGGCGCGCGCCCTCGGCCTCGCACCGAAGCCCTGGGTGAAGACCTCGCTCGCGCCCGGCTCGCAGGTTGTCACCGAGTACCTGGAAAAGGCAGGGCTGCAGGCGGATCTCGACGCGATCGGGTTCCAGACAGTGGGCTACGGCTGCACCACGTGCATCGGCAACTCGGGCCCGCTCGACGAGGCGATCGCCGACGCGATCGAGGAGAACAAGCTCGTTGCGGTCTCCGTGCTTTCCGGGAACCGCAATTTCGAGGGCCGCGTGCACCCGAACGTGCGTGCCAACTACCTGGCCTCGCCGCCGCTCGTCGTCGCCTACGCGCTGCTCGGCAAGATGACGGAGGACATCACGACGGCGCCGCTCGGCACCTCGAAGGACGGCAAGCCGGTCTATCTGCGCGACGTGTGGCCTTCCAACAAGGAGATCGCGGACACGGTCGCCGCGTCGCTCGGGCGCGCGCAGTTCCTCGCCCGCTACGGCGAGGTGTTCAAGGGCCCGAAGCAGTGGCAGGCGATCGCGGTCGAGACCGGCAGCGCCACCTATCGCTGGAACAACGGCTCCACTTACGTGAAGAACCCGCCTTATTTCGAGGGCATCACGATGGAGCCGGCGCCGGTTAGCGACATCAAAAGCGCGCGCGTGCTGGCGCTGCTCGGCGATTCCATCACGACCGACCACATCAGCCCCGCCGGCAACATCCGCAAGACCTCGCCGGCCGGCGACTACCTGCTCTCGTACCAGGTGCGGCAAGCGGACTTCAACAGCTACGGCGCGCGGCGCGGCAACCACGAAGTGATGATGCGCGGTACCGTCGCCAATATCCGTATCCGTAACGAAATGGTGCCGGGCATCGAGGGCGGCATCACGCGCCACCTCCCCTCCGGCGAGCAGATGCCGATCTACGACGCCGCGATGCGCTACAAGAAGGACGACGTGCCGCTGGTGATCTTCGGCGGTAAGGAATACGGCACCGGCTCATCGCGCGACTGGGCGGCGAAGGGCACGATGCTGCTGGGCGTGAAGGCCGTGATCGTTGAGAGCTTCGAGCGCATCCACCGCTCCAACCTCGTCGGCATGGGCGTGCTGCCGCTCACCTTCAAGCCGGGCATGGACCGCAAGACGCTGGCGCTCTCCGGCGAGGAGCTGATTGACATCGCCGGGCTCGAGAACCTCGCGCCGCGCATGGAGCTGGAGCTGACCATCCACCGGCCCAACGGCAGCGTGGATCGCGTGCCGGTGCTGTGCCGCGTCGATACGCTCGACGAGGTCTCGTACTACCGGCACGGCGGCATTTTGCCTTATGTGCTGCGGGGCATGGCGAGGGCTGCCTGATCAAAAGCCGGGGGCAGGCGGTTGCACCGCCCGCCCCCGGAATGTTCCCCCACCCGCGGCCGCGAGACGGTTCAGGGTTTGGGCTTGGCCCCCGGCGGCATTGCCCCCGGCGGCATCACCCCGGGCGGCATCCCGCCAGGCATGCCCTGCGGCAGAGTCATCGCCCGGTAGCCGACGGGAACCTCGAAATCGCTAGGCGGCAGGCTGTGGTAGACGACCTTGACCGCCTGCAGCATCCCGTCATTCGGGGTGGCGGCTCCGGCGCGGCGCGCACGCAGCAGCACGCCATCGCGGGTGACGCAGATCTCGCTCTCGCCGTGCTGGCCCTGCACATCCCACAACCGGCAGGAAACGCCGGCAACGGTCGCCGAGCCCATGCGCCTGAAGCCGGAAAACGCGCGCATGGACAGCGTGGCGTGCAGCTGCGGCGATTCCGGCATGCGCATGACCATCTGCCGGGCAGGCATCACGATGAACATGTCGTTGCCATCGCGCTCGATGATCGCGTAATCGCCCTGCGCGCCCATGCCGACGATGCGCATGCGGCGGGCCGAGGCGCTGAACTCGATCGTCACGTCATGCCCGTTCGGGCTCTGGTAGGTGACCGTGACGTCGCGGGTCGGGACCGACGTCGGGCGGCTCTGGGCCCAGGCAGGAGCGGTCGCGAGCAGCAACAGGCAGGCGGCGGCAAGATGACGCATCGGCTTGTCTCCCTCTGCTTTTTCTTTTCGGACAATCCACGAACGAAACGTCACGATTGTGGCGGCTCCACGGCCCGCATCCGCGCGATCTCGGCGGCGAGCTGTTCCTCGGGGAGATCGGGCAGCCAGCGCGCCTGCGTCCCCACCGCCGCGTCCAGGCGTGCGTGATACGCGTCGCGCGGGATGGTGACGCAGCCGAACCGGGACAGGTGCGTCGTCACGAACTGGGTGTCGAGCAGGGTGAAGCCGCCCAGCCGCAGTCGGGCCACGAGGTGCACCAGCGCCACTTTGGAGGCATCGGTGGCATGGCTGAACATGCTCTCGCCGAAGAACGCGCCGCCGATGGCCACGCCATAGAGCCCGCCGACCAGCCGCCCCTCCATCAGCACATCGATGCTGTGCGCATAGCCGAACAGCGCGAGGGCGTTGAACACTCGCTCGATCTCTTCGTTGATCCAGGTGCCGGTGCGCCCTGGCGCCGGCGCCGCGCAGGCGGCGATCACCGAGGAGAAATCCGCATCCGCCCGCACCGTGAAGGCGCCGCCGCGCAACGTGCGCGCGAGCCGCGCGGGCAGGTGAAACGCGTCGAGCGGCAGGATGCCGCGCTCCGGCGGGTCAAGCCATTCGAGGCGAGTGCTCGCGCGCGAGGGCGCCATCGGGAACAAGCCGGCCCGATATGCCCGCAGCATCAGGTCCGGTGTAAGCACCAACCGGCGCCGTTTGTCGGTGGGATGCGACACGATCCGCCCTTCCGTCGCCGCCCGCGGTCCCGCGATCGCCGCCTATCGCGCCCGTGGCATGGGCCGCGCGGGTCCGGCCGCCACAAACGTCACCCCGGTGCCTCCCGGCAGGCCGACGTCCCGCGCGATCTCGCGCGCGACCTCGCGCGCCAGCGCCGCGTAACCGCCATCGGCCATGTGCAGCCCATCCGGTGCCATCAGCGCGGAGGCGGGCACGGTACCGGCCGCGAGCCAGCGCCGCATCAGTTCGTAGCGGCGGATAACGGGCACGCCGTACTCCCGGCCGAGGGCGCGCAACGCGTCACGGTAGGCCAGCGAGCCGCCAGCCTTGTGCAGCACGCGCGAGACCTGCGGCTCCATCAGCATGGTGTCGATTCCGGCCGCGCGCAGCGCCACCAGACCCGCCCGCGTCTCGGCGATGAAGCGGCGGATCGGCACGTGACGAAGCGGGTCGTTGCTGCCGGTCTGCCAGATCACCAGGGCGGGATGCTGGGGGATCACCTGGCGCAGCAGCCGCGGCAGCATGTTGTCCGCGTCCTGCCCGCCGATACCCTCGTTGCGCACCACGACCGGCACCGGCAGGCGTGCCGCGAGCAGGCGCGCCAGACGCTCCGGATAGGCGTGGCTGCGGTTGCTGGCGCCGATGCCCTCCGTGGAGGAGGAGCCGAAGGCCACGATCAGCAGCTTCTTCCCCGCCGCCAGCCGCCCGGCGCAGTGGCGCAGCGGCGCGTCGGCGCGCGCCGCGGGAACAGCGGCGAGCAAGGCGATGGCGAGAAACACGGCGCCGAGCACAGCGCCGATGCCGCGGGAAACATCACAACCTTTGAGCATGACAATCCTTTAACACGAATACGCGCTGCCGCAAAGGCCGCGATGCGGTAGGACAGCCGATCTCACGTAGCGAGACGGCGCGACATTTTCAGCCGCGAACGGTGGTCGAACCATGCGGCGATCGCGAACATCCCTGCGAATCCGACACCGTTCACCAGGACCTGCGCCACCGGACCGGTGCCGAACGTGGTGAACACCAGCCGTCCCATCAGCGAGAGAAGCGTGCCCGCAGCGAACACCTCGAGTGAGTGCCGCCCGCACATGGCGAACGGGCGGAGCAGCCACTGGTTCTGCACCGCGCGGAACCGCTCGGAGGACAGCGCCAGGAGTATCATCGACGCGACGTCGAGGATACGCCGTGGATCGAGCGTGCTCTTGTCCGGCGCGAAGACGATGATCGGCCGCCAGTCGAACCAGCCCCACCGGCGCCAGGGGGCGACGGCCAGCAACGCATAGATCAAGTATGCAACCGCCGCGGCGCGCAGCGGCCACCAGGCGGGCAGCGTGAAGCCGCGCTTCCGGTGCTCGACCGCGAGCGCCATGCCCAGCGCGAACAGGAACTGCCAGGCGAAGGGATTGAAGAACCAGCCGCCACCCGAGGGCAGGTTGTGAATGTTGAGCCACGGGTAGCTCTGCGCCGCGTGCCACACCAGCAGCGAGGGCACCAGCAGCGCTGCCGGCGAGATCCGCCACAGCGCCTGCATCACGGGGAAGCAGGCCAGCAGCACGATGTAGAGCGGCAGGATGTCGAGGAACGTCGGCAGTTGGGCCATCCCAACCGCGCGCGCCATGGCGGCGAGCCCGGGCGGCCGCGACGGCTCGATGCCGAGGAACTCGGTGCCGAAATAATGCGCCCACAGGGCGACGATGAGGAAGGTGGAGACCAGCAGCACCACCTGCGCGGCATAAAGGTGCAAGCAGCGCAGCGCCACGCGCACGACGCCGTGGCGCGCCCCCTCCTGCTCGAACACCCGCCCATAGGCGAGCATGCTCGAGACGCCGGCAAGGAGCACGAACACCTCGGCGGCATCGGAAAAGCCCCAGTTGCGCAGGGTGATCTGGCTGATCCGGTTGCCGCCGATATGGTCGACGAAGATCATCAGCAGCGCGATGCCGCGCAGGATGTCGATGCGGCCATCGCGACGCGAACGCTGCGTGGCCCCGCTCATGTCACGGCCTCACCACGTCACGCGCGCATCAGCCGGCGGTGACCAGCCGTTCGAGCCAGTGGATCGTGTAGTCGCCGGCTGCGAACTCGGGGTGCGCGGCGATACGCTCGTGCAGCGGCAGCGTGGTCTTGATGCCGACCACCGCGAACTCCGCCAGTGCCCGGCGCAGCCGCGCGATTGCCTCCTCGCGTGTCGGCGCGTGCACGATCAGCTTCGCCACCATGCTGTCGTACCAGGGTGGCACCGACGCGCCCGCGTAGAGCGCGGAATCGACGCGCACGCCCAGGCCCCCCGGGGCATGGAACGCGGTGACGCGGCCCGCGGAGGGGGCGAAGGTCTCGGGGTCCTCCGCCGTCACGCGGCATTCGATCGCGTGGCCGGAGAAGCGCACCTCGTCCTGGCCGTAGCCGAGTTCGGCACCGGCGGCGACGCGGATCTGCTCCTTCACCAGGTCGATGCCGCAGACCATCTCGGTCACCGGATGCTCCACCTGCAGGCGCGTGTTCATCTCGATGAAGGCGAACTGCCCGTCCTGCCACAGAAATTCCAGCGTCCCCGCGTTGCGGTAGCCGAGCTGGCGCAATGCCGCCGTCGCCGTCGCGCCCAGCGCGTCGCGCGCCGCGGCATCGAGCGCCGGAGAGCCCGCCTCCTCCACCAGTTTCTGGTGGCGCCGCTGCAGGCTGCAGTCGCGCTCGCCGAAATGCACCACGCTGCCGTGCCCGTCGGCCAGGATCTGCAGCTCGATATGGCGCGGACGGTCGAGATATTTTTCGAGATAGACGGCATCGTTGCCGAATGCCGCGGCGGCCTCGGTGCGGGCGAGGCGCCAGGCGTCCTCCAACCCGTCGGCGTCCTTCGCCACCTTCATGCCGCGCCCGCCGCCACCCGCCGCCGCCTTGATGAGCACCGGGTAGCCGATGCGCCCGGCGACGCGACGCGCCTCCTCCAGGCTCGCGAGCTCGCCGTCCGAGCCCGGCACCAGCGGCACGCCGAGGCTGGCCATCGCGGTCTTGGCCGCGATCTTGTCGCCCATCATGCGGATATGGTCGGCAGAGGGGCCGATAAACGTCAGGCCATGTGCCTCCACCATGTCGGCGAACTCGGCGTTCTCGGAAAGGAAGCCGTAGCCGGGGTGGATCGCGTCCGCGCCGGTGATCGCGGCAGCCGAGAGGATCGAGGCGATGTTGAGATAGGAATCGCGCGCCGGCGGCGGGCCGATGCACACGCTCTCGTCGGCCAGGCGTACATGCATCGCCTCGGCATCCGCGGTGGAATGCACGGCGACGGTGGGAATGCCCATCTCACGGCAGGCGCGCTGGATGCGCAGCGCGATCTCGCCGCGATTCGCGATGAGGATCTTCTGGAACACGCGCCTATTCGATGATCAGCAGCGGCTGGTCATACTCGATCGGCGTGCCGGAGGCGACCAGCACCCGCGTCACCGTGCCGGCGCGCGGCGCCTTGATCTGGTTGAACGTCTTCATCGCCTCGATCAGCAGCAGCGTCTGCCCCGCCGAGACGCCCTGGCCGGGCGCGACATAGGGCGCAGCCCCCGGCTCCGGCGAAAGGTAGGCCACCCCCACCATGGGGCTGCGCACCGCGCCGGGATGGGCGGCATCGTCCGGGGCCGCCGCCGGAGCCGTGGCCGGCGCTGCGGCAGCGGCCGGGGCCAGCGCCGGGCCGGCGACGGACGCGACCACCGGCGCGGGCGCCCGCGCCACGCGGACACGCCCGTCCTCGCCCTCGATCTCGATCTCCGTGAGGCCGGTCTCGGTCAGGATCGCAGCCAGCGCCCGCACCGCGTCCGCGTCGAACGCCGGAACCTTCATTCCCCGGCCTCCAGCAGCTCCGAGAGCGCCTCGATCGCCAGCGCGTAGCCGGTGACGCCCAGCCCCGCGATGACGCCGCTCGCCGCCTTGGACACGTAGGAGTGCTGCCGGAACTCCTCGCGGCGGTGGATGTTGGTGATGTGCACTTCGATCACCGGCATGTCGCAGGCGAGCAGCGCGTCCATCAGCGCGATCGAGGTGGTGGTGAAGCCCGCCGGGTTGATGACGATGCCCTGCGCCATCACCCGCGCCTCCTGCACCCAGGTGACCAGCTCGCCCTCGTGGTTGGTCTGGCGGAAATCGATCGCGACGCCGCACTGGTCCGCCCGCTCCGCGCACAGCGCCTCGACATCGTCGAGGGTCGCGCGGCCGTAGAGTTCCGGCTCCCGCTGTCCCAGCAGGTTCAGGTTGGGCCCGTTCAGCACATAGATCAGCGGTCGCTCTGCCATGCCCGCGCGGTAGCATGGCGCGCGCGCCGCGCCAACAGCGGCCGCTCCCGCCAGCACCGCGTCCCGCCAGCACGGGGTGCCGACAGCGCCGGACCGGGGCAGCCGGGAAGTCGCAAGCCGCCCCCTGGGCGCGCGGCGATTCCGCCGCGAATATGGCGGCCATGGACACCGCGACCGTTCTTGCCATCGGCGTCAACGGCGAGGAGTGTGCCTTCGAGGGGCCGCTCAGCATTGGAATGCTGCTCGAACGCCTTGGCCTCGACGCGCGCAAGGTCGCGGTCGAGCGCAACAAGGCGATCGTCCGGCGCGCACACTATGCCGGGACCTGGCTCGAATCGGGCGACGCGATCGAGATCGTGCACTTCATCGGAGGCGGCTGATGGACGGGGCTGTGGCGCCGGCCGACACCTGGAGCGTGGCGGGGCGGACCTTCCGCTCGCGTCTCATCGTCGGCACCGGCAAGTACAAGTCGCTCGAGGAAACGGCGGCGGCGGTCGAGGCCTCGGGGGCGGAGATCGTCACCGTCGCCGTGCGGCGGGTGAACCTCTCCGATCCCAACGCGCCGATGCTGCAGGATTTCGTCGATCCCAAACGCTACACCTATCTGCCCAACACGGCCGGGTGCCACACAGCCGAGGACGCCGTGCGCACGCTGCGCCTGGCGCGCGAGGCGGGGGACTGGAACCTGGTCAAGCTCGAAGTGCTGGGCCCGCCGCCGCACCTCTACCCGGACATGGCCGCCACCATGGAGGCGGCGAAGGCGCTGATCGCGGACGGGTTCGACGTCATGGTCTATTGCGCCGACGACCCGGTGGCGGCGAAGCGGCTGGAGGACATCGGCTGTGTGGCGATCATGCCGCTCGGCGCCCCGATCGGCTCCGGGCTCGGCATCCAGAACCCGGCAATGATCGCGATGCTGATCGAGCAGGCGAAGGTGCCGCTGCTGGTCGACGCCGGCGTCGGCACTGCCTCCGACGCCGCGATCGCGATCGAACTGGGCTGCGACGCGGTGCTGGTCAACTCCGCCATCGCCCATGCCCGCGACCCGGTGCTGATGGCGCGCGCCATGAAGGCGGCGGTGGAGGCGGGGCGGTTCAGCTACCTGGCGGGACGGATGCCGCGGCGGATGGGG
>DAHUXX010000053.1 GCA_027306955.1 Acetobacteraceae bacterium
CCATCGGCATCCGAAACGATGGTCGCCACCACCGCCTGCACCGGCGCCAGCCAGAGCGGGAAGCGCCCGGCGTACTGCTCGATCAGGATGCCGAGGAAGCGCTCGAAGCTGCCGAGGATCGCGCGGTGCAGCATCACCGGCCGGTGCCGCGCCCCGTCCTCGCCGACATATTCCGCATCCAGTCGTTCCGGCAGCACGAAATCGACCTGCAGCGTGCCGCACTGCCAGTCCCGTCCGATCGCGTCGCGCAGGACGAACTCGAGCTTCGGGCCGTAGAACGCACCCTCGCCGGGATTGATTGTGTACTCGACGCCCGCCTCGCGGCACGCCGCTTCCAGCGCCGCCTCGGCCTTGTCCCAAACCTCGTCCGAGCCCGCGCGGATGTCCGGCCGGGTGGAGAACTTCACCCGGTACTCGGGAAAGCCGTAGTGGCGGTAGATCGACGAAAGCAGCTCGACAAAGCGGATGGTCTCGGAGCCGATCTGGTCCTCGGTGCAGAAGATGTGCCCGTCGTCCTGCTGGAAGGCGCGCACCCGCATGATGCCGTGCAGCGCGCCGGAGGGTTCGTAGCGATGGTCCTGCCCGAACTCGGCGAGCCGCAGCGGCAGCTCGCGGTAGGAGCGGATGCCCTGGCGAAACACCATCACGGCACCCGGGCAGTTCATCGGCTTCAACGCCAGCGTGCGGTCCTCGTCCTCCACCTGGACGACGAACATGTGCTCGCGGAACTTCTCCCAGTGGCCGGACTTCTCCCACAGCGTCCGGTCGACGAGCTGCGGCGTCTTGATCTCGACATAGCCCGAGGCATCCAGCCGCCGGCGGATATAGCGCTCCGCGGTCTGGTAGAGCTTCCAGCCGTTCGGGTGCCAGAACACGCTGCCCACCGCGGCTTCCTCGAGGTGGAACAGGTTCATCTCGCGCCCGATGCGCCGGTGGTCGCGCTTTTCCGCCTCGGCGAGCTGGTGCAGGTAGGCGGCGAGCTCCTTTTCGTCGCGCCAGGCGGTGCCGTAGATGCGGCTCAGCATCGCGTTGCGGTGGTCGCCCCGCCAATAGGCGCCGGCGACGCGCATCAGCTTGAAGGCGTGGCCGACATCCGCGGTGGTGCGCATGTGCGGCCCGCGGCAGAGATCCACCCATTCGCCCTGGCGATAGAGAGTGATGGTTTCGCTCGCCGGCAGGTCGCGGATGAGCTGCACCTTGTAACGCTCGCCCTTGGCCTCGAAGAGCGCCATCGCGTCCTCGCGGCTCACGACCTCGCGCTCGAAGGGCTTCGCTTCGGCGACGATGCGGCGCATCTCGTCCTCGATCGCGGCGAAATCCTCCGGCGTGAACGGCGTGTCGCGAGCGAAGTCGTAATAGAACCCGTTCTCGATCGCCGGGCCGATGGTGACCTGTGTGCCGGGGAACAGTCGCTGCACCGCCTCGGCCAGCACGTGCGCCGCGTCGTGGCGGATCAGCTCCAGCGCCGCCTCGTCCCTGCGGGTGACGAAGACGATGCTGGCGTCGCGCTCGATCGTTCGCGCGAGGTCCATCAGCGTGCCGTCGACGCGCATCGCCAGCGCCGCGCGCGCCAGCCCGGGCCCGATCGCGGCGGCGACCTCGCTGCCCGTGACCGGCCCGTCGAAGGCACGGGTCGAACCGTCGGGCAGGATCACGATGGGCATGCGGGGTCTCCGGAGAACGATTCCTCGCGTATGGCGTCAGGAAAGCGCCGCCGCAACCCTCTCCACCGGCAGGTCGGCGAGGTTCTGGGCGCGGATCACCGTGGGCCAGCCGCCGTCCGGCAGGCGCGGCGCGGTCAGCGCCGGGTCGCTGTCCGGCCCGAACAGCACCAGGCTCCGGCAGCCCATGGCGGTGGCGATGTGCATCGGGCCGGTATCGTTGCCCACGGCGAGCTCCGCCCGCGCCGCCAGCGCGAACAGGTCCGCCATTGTGGTACGCCCGGCGAGATCGCGCGCCGCGGGGCAGCGCTCGCGGATGCGTGCAGCGAGCGGCGCCTCGGCCGCCCCGCCCAGCACCACCGGCACGAGGCCGCGCGCGGCGAGGATCGCCGCCAGCTCCGCGAAACGCTCCGCCGGCCAGCGCTTGGCCGGGCGGTGCGGCGCGGCACCCGGCACCAGCAGCGCCGCGCGCGGCGGCAGCTCCGGCCCGCCGGTCGCCAGCGCCGACCAGTCCGGCACCGGCAGCCGAGCGATCCCGGCCTGGCGCAACTGCCCCTCCAGCCGCTCGCGCGTGTGCAGCCCGTCACGCTCGGGGGTGGGGTCACGATAGCGCATGTCGCGCCCGATGCCGCTCCACTCGCCGCCGCCGGCAAGCCGGCCGTACCAGGTGCTGCGCGAGGAGGTCTGCAGATCGTAGACGCGGTCGAAGCCGCGCAGGAACCGCCGCAGCCGCGCCAGCGCCGGAACGTTCCAGGCCCGCGGTCGCGGGTCCACCACCACGCGGTCGAACCAGGGCAGGCGCCGCGCGAGATCGGCGTAGGGCGCTGTGGTGAGCAGCGTGACCTCGGCATCCGCGTGATGCGCGCGGATGCCCGCGAAGGCCGGGCCACTCAGCACGAAATCGCCGAGCGCGCCCAGGCGGATCACCAGAACGCGCCGGATGGCCAGCACCCGCGTCATCGCGCGCCCAGAAGTTCTTCGTAGACGTCCAGCGTCGCTTCCTGCATGCGCGCGAGGTCATGATGCGCGAGCACGAAGGCGCGCGTCGCCCTGCCGATCGCCTGCCGCTGCGCCTGGCTCATCGCCAGCACCGCGTCGAGTCGCGCGGCTAGCGCCGCCTCGTCGCCGGGGGGCACGCGCCAGCCGGTCTCGCCCTCCGCCACGGTCTCGCGCGCGGCGCCGTGGTCGGAGGCGATCACCGGCCGCTCCATCGCCCGCGCCTCGGCGATCACCAGGCCGAACGCCTCGGGAGCGGTCGAGGCGGTCACCACCACGTCCGACAGCATCAGCGCCGCCGGCAGGTCCTCGATATGGCCGACCATGCGCACGCGCTCGCCGAGGCCCAGCGTTTCGGCCAGCGCCGCGAGTTCCTTCGCGTAGCCCTGCCGCCGCGCGTCGCCGGTGAGCAGCACCACCGCGTCGCGTCGCTCCATACGGGCGAGCGCCCTGATCAGCACCGCCTGGCCCTTCCAGCGCGTGAGCCTCCCGGGCAGCAGGATGGTCGGCGCCCCATCCGGCACACGCCAGCCCGCGGCCATGCGCACCAGGCGGTCCGGCACCACCACGTCGGGGTCGAAGATCCGTGTATCGACGCCGTGCGGCACCACGCGCAGCCGCGCCGGCGGGGTCGCGTGGCGCGCCGCCACCATGTCGGCGACGAAACGGCTGGGCGCGATCACCCGCGCGCCGCGCGCCATGACGGAGTTGTAGAGCCGCTTGCCCGGCAAGCCTTCGGAATAGGTGCCGTGATAGGTGGTCACGAGCGGGACGCCGGTGCGCCGCGCAGCGAGCCAGGCGGCCCAGGCCGGCGCGCGGGAATGCGCATGCACCAGGTTCACGCCGTGCTCGCGGATCGCCGCCTCCAGCCGCCTCGCGTTGGCGCGGATGGCGAGCAGCCCGCGCCGTTCGAGCGGCAGCATGAGGTGCCGGCCGGCGCGCTCCACCGTCGGCACCAGCCGCCCGCCCGAGGAGGCGACGATCGACACGCCGCCCGCCCCGGCGACCGCGGCGGCGAGCGTGAGCACGTGCCGCTCCACGCCGCCCGCGTCGAGCGCCGGCAGCACCTGCATCACCACGGGGGAATGCGGATCAGGCGCTCGCGAATCGGTGGGGTCGGCCATGCGGCGGCTATAGCGCCCCCGGGCCCAGGGTCCAGATGGCCGGTCCAGATGGCCGGGGGCAGCCGGTCAGGATACGTGATCGAGCCCGATGTCGAGCGCCTTGACGCTGTGGGTCAGCGCGCCGACCGAGAGCAGATCGACCCCCGCCGCCGCGATCGCCGGCGCCGTCTCGGCGGTGATGCCGCCCGAGGCCTCGGTCAGCGCCCGGCCGGCGACGAGCGCCACCGCCTCGGCCAGCATCGCCGGGCCCATGTTGTCGAGCAGCACGGCATCGACGCCGAGCTCCATCGCCTCGCGCAACTGCGCCAGCGTGTCCACTTCCAACTCGATCTTCACCAGGTGTCCGCAATGGGCACGGGCGCGGCGCACCGCTTGTGCGACCGAGCCCGCGATCGCGACATGGTTGTCCTTGATCAGCACCGCGTCATCGAGCCCGAAGCGATGGTTGGAGCCGCCCCCGGCGCGCACCGCGTGCTTCTGCAGCGCGCGCATCCCCGGCATGGTTTTACGGGTACACACCACGTGGGCGCGCGTGCCGCGGACGGAATCCACGATCGCCGCCGTCGCCGTCGCGATGCCCGAGAGATGGCAGAGCAGGTTGAGCGCGGTGCGCTCCGCCGTGAGCAGCCCGCGCGCCGGCCCCGCGAGCGTCGCGATCGTCTCGCCCGGACCGACCCGCGCGCCGTCGCCGCGCAGCACGTTGGTTTCGATCGCGGAATCGATCAGTTCAAAGGCCAGCAGCGCCGCATCCAGCCCCGCGACCACGCCCGGCTTGCGCGCGACAAGCGCGACCCGCGCGCGCGCCGAGGCCGGCACGATCGCGTCCGTGGTGATGTCGCCGGCGCGGCCGAGATCCTCGAGCAGCGCCGCGCGCACGATCGGCTCGATCATGAGGCGGGGCAGGGCGGCGAGCGCGGTCTCCGCCGTGACAGTCGCGGCGTCCATCACGCGACCTCCAGCATCCGCTCGACAGCGCGCCGGGCACGGGCGGCGATGTCCGCCGGGATGGTCACTTCCTCGCGCATCGTCTCCAGTGCGGCGCGGATGTTGGCGAGCGAAATCCGCTTCATGTGCGGGCACAGATTGCAGGGGCGGATGAAATCCACGCCCGGGTTTTCCACCGCCACGTTGTCGGCCATCGAGCATTCCGTGAGCAGCACGACGCGGCCCGGCTGTTCCCGCGCGACATAGGTGCTCATGCCCGCGGTCGAGCCGGTGTAGTCGGCCTCGGCAACCACCTCCGGCGGGCATTCCGGGTGCGCCAGCACGACGAGGCCCGGATGCGCCTCGCGCAGCGCGCGTACGTCGGCGGCGCCGAAGCGCTCGTGCACCTCGCAATGCCCCCGCCAGGCGACGATCTCGACCTTGGTCTCGGCGGCGACGTTCCGCGCGAGGTATTCGTCCGGCAGCATGATCACCTTGGGCACGCCGAGCGATTCCACCACGCGCCGCGCGTTGGCCGAGGTGCAGCAGACATCGGTCTCCGCCTTCACCGCCGCGGAGGTGTTCACGTAGGAGACGACCGGCACGCCGGGGTGCGCCGCGCGCAGCAGCCGCACGTCCTGCGCCGTGATGGACGAGGCGAGCGAGCAGCCGGCGCTCGAATCCGGGATCAGCACCGTCTTGTCCGGGTTCAGCAGCTTCGCGGTCTCGGCCATGAAGTGAACGCCGGCGAGCACGATCACCTCGGCGTCGGTCTCGGCGGCCTTGCGCGCCAGCGCCAGGCTGTCGCCCACCACGTCGGCGACGCCGTGGTAGATCTCGGGCGTCTGGTAGTTGTGCGCGAGGATCACCGCGTTGCGCGCGCGCTTGAGGTCGAGGATGGCGGCGACGTCCTCGGCGAAGACCGGCCACTCCATCGGCGGGATGACGGCACTGAGCCGCTCGCGGATCGGCGCGGTGCGGGCGAGTGCTTCCGCGAGGGTGGGGGCGCTCATATGACCCATCTTATGCTCCCTTCGAGCATTGATCGCCATATGCTGGTATTGAGCACAAGCCGAGTCAAGCCCGCCCGGCGCGCGGCTGCCCGACGTCGTCAGCCCCGCGTCACGCCGACCTTCGTGCCGGCCACCGCCCGCTCTTCCAGTACCGCGCGGCGGAAGCGGAACAGCTTCGCGGGCCGGCCGCCGGTCTCGCGCGCCATGGCGCCGGTTTCCTCGACCAGGTCCTGCTGCTCGATCAGGCGGCGAAAATTCTGCTTGTGCACCGCGCGCCCGGCGATCGCCTCGACGCAGCGCTGCAGGTCGAGCAGCGTGAAGGCGGGCGCCAGCAACTCGAACACCACCGGGCGATACTTTATCTTTGCGCGCAGCCGCGAGATCGCGGTGGCGAGGATGCGCCGGTGGTCGCCGACCATGGCCAGCCCCGGCAGCGGGCCGGCGGCGGCCTGCTGGCGCGATTCGGCCACCAGCCCAGCTTCCCACAGCAGCTCGTAGCGCTGCAGCGCCAGCTCCTCGTGCCAGGGCATGCCGTCCAGCCCGAACACCAGGGCCGCGCGCCGCCGCCGCGCCGCCCCGTCGCCCTCCGCCCCGTCGCCCTCCG
>DAHUXX010000083.1 GCA_027306955.1 Acetobacteraceae bacterium
GGAGGTTTTTCCGCTCATCGGCCTCGCGCGCGACGCCGCCCGCGCACGCCGCACGCTGCGCGGGGCCGTCGCGCAGGCGCTCGAGAAGGCAAACGCCGCGCCGCCGGCGCGCTGAGTCGCGGCGACGCCGTTGCCGGGCTCAGTCGGCGGCGTCGGCCATCTTCCGTGGTTCGTGGTGCAGTTCCGAGAGCTTCTCCTGCACGTGGCGGCTGAACACGTACTCGGCCGGCCGCTGGCGATCGAGCGGAATCTCCGGCGCCATCGGCCCCTCCGTGCGCGGCCCGCGCATCGCCACGCGCAGCACCTTCAAGGGATGGCGCACGGCGTCTACCACGGCGGTCGCCTCGTAGCCGGAATGCACCATGCAGTCGGCACATTTCTCGTAATTGCCGGTACCGTACTTGTCCCAGTCCGTGGTTTCCATGAGCTCCTTGAAGCTCTTCGCGTAGCCTTCGCCGAGCAGGTAGCATGGCCGCTGCCAGCCGAACACGTTGCGCGTCGGCTTGCCCCAGGGCGTGCAGACATAGCTTTGGTTGCCGGCGAGGAAGTCGAGGAACAGCGAGGACTGGTTGAACTTCCAATTCTTCCCGCGCCCGCGCGCGAAGATGTCGCGGAACAGCTGCTTGGATTTGCGTCGGTTGAGGAAATGCTCCTGGTCCGGCGCGCGCTCATAGGCATAGCCGGGCGAGATCATCACCCCGTCGATCCCCGCCGCGTTGATCGCGTCGAGGAAGGCGGCGACCCGTTCCGCTTTCGCGCCATCGAACAGGGTCGTGTTGATGCAGACGCGGAACCCCCTGGCCTTGGCCGCCTTGATCGCGGCGACGGCGCGGGTGAACACGCCGGTCTGGCTCACCGCCGCGTCGTGCATCTCCTCGTCGCCGTCGAGATGCACATCCCAGGCGAAGTTGCGGTGCGGCTTGAACTTGTCGAGCTGTTTCTCAAGCAGCAGCGCGTTGGTGCAGAGATAGATGAACCGCCCCTGCTTGATCAGCCCGTCGACGATCTGCGGCATCTCCTTGTGCAACAGCGGCTCACCGCCGGCGATCGCCACCACCGGCGCGCCGCATTCCGCCGCCGCCCCCAGGCACTGCTCGAGCGAGAGCCGTTGGTTCAGGATCTCGGCCGGATAGTCGATCTTGCCGCAGCCGGCGCAGGCCAGATTGCAGCGGAACAGCGGCTCCAGCATCAGCACGAGCGGATAGCGCCGGCGCCCGGCGAGATGCTGGCGCACAACATAGGCGCCGACGCGGACGACCTGGTTCAACGGTACCGGCATGGCAAATCCTCAAGCGGCGTGTGCAGTGGCGGCCGGCACGGTGTCCGCCAATTCCGGCGGAAAGCGGAAACGCACATCCTCGGCGACGCCCGCCAGCGTCTCGACCTCGATCGGGGTAATGGCGCGCAGGCCGTCGATCACGCCCCGCACCAGCGTCTCCGGCGCCGAGGCTCCGGCGGTGAGCCCGACGCTCGCGATCCCCTCGAACCATTCCGACTTCAACGCGGCGGCGTCGTCGATGAGATAGGCCGGCTTGCCCAGCTCCTCGCCGATCTCGCGCAGCCGGTTGGAGTTGGAGGAGTTACGGCTGCCGACGACGAGGATGAGGTCCACCTGCGACGCCAGGTCGCGCACCGCCTGCTGGCGGTTCTGCGTCGCGTAGCAGATGTCGCGCACGTCCGGCCCCACGATCGCGGGGAAGCGCGTCTTCAGCGCCGCGATGATGCCGCGCGTGTCGTCCACCGAGAGCGTGGTCTGGGTGATGTAGGCCAGTCGTTCAGCGTCCGTCGGCGTCACGCTCGCGACATCTTCCACGGTCTGCACGAGATGTACCTTCGCCGGCACCTGGCCGATCGTACCCTCCACTTCGGCATGGCCGGCATGCCCCACGAGCACGATCTCGCGCCCCTGTGCGGCATAGCGCCGGCCTTCGTTGTGCACCTTAGCGACCAGCGGGCAGGTCGCGTCCAGCACCGGCAGCCCGCGTTCGGCCGCGATCTCCTCGACGCGCCTGGGCACGCCATGGGCGCTGAACACGGTCATCGCCCCCGGCGGAATCTCGTCGAGCTCGTCGACGAACACCGCCCCGCGCTGGCGCAGATCCTCCACCACATGCCGGTTGTGCACGATCTCATGGCGCACATAAATCGGTGGCCCGTATTTGGTTAGAGCCCGCTCGACAATCTCGATCGCCCGTTCGACACCCGCGCAAAAGCCACGCGGCTGGGCCAGGACAACGCGCATTCCTTCATTCTCCCGCGGCGGACCGGATGTGGAGGTGTCCACCATTTCAGAACAACGCGGCTTGCCCCGCACGGTTCCGATATTACAATTTGCAAGGCAACCGCAATGCCGCAAAAACCCGGGGTGCCTGGGCGAGTTCGGCGGAATTCCGGGATTCCGGCGCGCGCAGCCCGCCGAGAGCCAACGCATCGCGAGGCGCAATTGATATGAGAAGAAGGGCCAAACCCGGGCATTCAGGCGAATTGCGGCGCACGGCGCCCGCTTCTGCCATGGAGTGTGGCATTTCTGCAACAACCACGGAGGTCACCCCGTGACCGACCAGCCGCTCGCCCCCCGTCCGTCGACTCCGCATTTGGACCGGGTACGTCTTCCTGCGGATCTGCGGAACTTTTCGCCGGAGCAGTTGAAGGCGCTGGCGGAGGAGTTGCGGGCGGAGACGATCTCGGCGGTCTCGGTGACGGGCG
>DAHUXX010000084.1 GCA_027306955.1 Acetobacteraceae bacterium
CGGCGGCCAGCAGCAGCAGGCGCTCCGTACCGGTCAGGACGATGGGCGCGCCACGGCGCAGTTCCGCGACGGCGCGATGGACGGCGCGCAGGGATGCAAGACGCGGGAAGGGCTCCGGGCGGGCGGGGATGGGCTGGGCGGGCATACGGCGCAATCGTTCGCGAACGTTGTTCGCCCCATGTAAGAGCAAAACCCGTCAACCGGGAGTCACCTCGGGTGCCAGCTGCCACGGAATGGCCGTAACGCTGATTTGACTTGACCCGGTGGCCTTCGCCACCACCAT
Organism: Acetobacteraceae bacterium; assembly: GCA_027306955.1. Lineage (GTDB taxonomy): Bacteria > Pseudomonadota > Alphaproteobacteria > Acetobacterales > Acetobacteraceae > JAJXXT01. Next base: position 284 of record DAHUXX010000084.1, read on the forward strand.
GGGGCCGACCCGCGGGCGGCCCGGCCAGGATGCTTTGACTTGGCACTGCCCTCTGAGAGGACCACGATGGTTGTGATCCGCGAGCGACCGATGCGCCCGATCCTGATCGTCGACGACGATGCCTCGGTGCGGACGCTGCTTGCCGAACAGCTCGGCCATGCCGGGGAATTCGAGCCACACCAGGCGGCGAGCCTGGGCGAGGCGGAGCGTATGGTGCTTGCCTCGCCGCCGGCGTTCGACGCGATCCTGCTTGATGTCGGGCTTCCCGACGGGGATGGGCTCGCCTTCTGCGGCCGGCTGCGTCAGCTGGGCGTGCGGGTGCCGATCCTTATCGTCTCAGGCCATGCGACGGAGGCGGATATCGTGCGCGGTCTCGATGCCGGCGCCAACGACTATATCGCCAAGCCGTTCCGCCTCAGGGAGTTGCTGGCGCGGCTGCGCGCGCAGTTGCGCAACCACGAGCACAGCGATGACGCGACACTGCAGCTCGGCGGGTTCCGCTTCAGCGCCTCCGCCCGCTCGCTGACGGATGCCGCGGGTCAGCGCATCCGGCTGACCGAGAAAGAGGCCGCGATTCTGAGATATCTCTATCGCACCGGCCCCGTCGCGGTGCCGCGCGAGGCCCTGCTCGCGGCGGTGTGGGGCTACAACACCCGCGTCTCGACCCATACGCTCGAGACCCATGTCTACCGCCTGCGCCGCAAGCTCGGCGATCTCGCGGGCGAGATGATCGCGACCGAGGGCCGCGGCTACCGGCTCAACCCCGCTGCCAGGCCGGTGGCCGCCGCCGCCTGACCACCTGCGCCCGCCGAGCCCCCGCTAATCCAGCCGGAGCGTTGCCGCGACCGGCACGTGGTCGCTGCCGCGCGGCCAGTCCCGCGCGTCCTTCAGCACCCGAACCTTTGCGACCGTATCGAGCAGGTCCGGGGTCACCCACACGTGGTCGAGCCGCCGGCCGCGATCGGAGGTCCGCCAGTCGCGGTTTCGGTAGGACCACCACGTGAAGAGGCGCTCCGGCTCTGGCATGAGATGGCGGACCGCGTCGCGGAACCCCGCGCCCAGCCAGGCGAGCAGCCCCTCGGTCTCGACCGGGGTGTGGCTCACCACGTCGAGCAACTGGCGGTGGCTCCAGACATCGTTCTCGAGCGGCGCGATGTTGAGGTCGCCGACCAGGACGGTGCGCCTGAGGCGGCGCCGCGCGAAATGCGCCCGCGTCTCGGCGATGAAGTCGAGCTTGTGGCCGAATTTCTCGTTGGCCTCGCGATCCGGGATATCGCCGCCGGCGGGGACATAGAAATCATGCAGCTCGATCTCGCCCTCGGGCAGCGCGAGCCGTACCGCAAGGTGCCGGCAATCGCCGCGGCCGCACCAGTCGGGCGTCGTCGGCAAGGGCTTCATCGGCACGCGCGAGAAGATCGCGACCCCGTTGTAGCCCTTCATGCCGCGCCGGGCGACGTGGGGGTAGCCGAGTGCCGGGCCCAGCTCCTCGGGGAACAACTCGTCCGGCACCTTGGTTTCCTGCAGGCAGATCACGTCGGGGTCGAGGGTGTCGCGCAGCGTGCCGAGCAAGTCCCGGCGCAGCCGCAGCGAGTTGATGTTCCAGGTGGCGATGGTGAGGTCCATCGGCGACGCATCGCCCGAGCCGGTATTTCTGGCAAGGGCGGGCCGCCGACAGGCCGATCAGGCCGCCCTGGCCCCTTGCACGACGGTGGCCGACAGCGAACGGTCAGCCTTCACGTGCTGTAAGCGTGCCGTCGTGTCCGCGGCTATCAGCCGGCGGCACTGTTTTCCGTTTGCCGCGGGTCCGCCATGTCTTTGACACGGGAGTTTGCGCCAATCGTCATCCCGGCTTCATTGTCCGGCACGGGCCGAAACGCTAGGAGATCGCTCGTGAGTTTCGTTCCAGCGACGATGTGGCCAGCAACGATGCGGACGGTCTCGATCTGGATGGGGGTGCTCGCGCGATGAGCAAGGCACCGCGCAAGCTGCGGGCGAGGGGCCATGTCCTGGCGCCGGACATTGACCCGTTCGACGCGCTCGGACTGCGGCCGATCGACGAGGGTTGGGGCCGGACCGCGCTTGCCGTGGTCCGCGCTGCCGCGGTGGTGCTGTGGTCGCTGCTTTGCATGCCCCTCCAGTCCGTGTGCCTGCTGCTGCCCGGCGAGGCGAAGGTCGCCTTCCCGCGCGTCTACTGGCGCGGCATGTGCTTCTGCATCGGCCTGTCCCTGCGCGAGGTCCGGCTGGCCGGTTCGGAACCCTCGGGCCGGCCGGTGGTCTACATCGCCAACCATTCCTCGTGGCTCGACATCCTCGTGCTCGGCGCGCTGCTGCCCGCGGCCTTCGTCTCGAAGGGCGAGGTGCGTTCCTGGCCCGGGATCGGGCTCATCGCCCGGCTCGGCCGCACGGTGTTCGTCGAGCGCCGCCGGGCCAGCACCGGGCGCGAGCGCGACATGATGCGCGAACGTCTGGCCAGCGGGCACAACCTGATCCTGTTCCCCGAGGGCACAAGCTCGGACGGCACGCGCGTGCTGCCATTCCGCCCAACCTTCTTCGCTGCCGCAGCCCGCAGCGAGGGCGTTGCCCCAGTCGTCTGCCCGATCTCGCTGGCCTATGACCGGGTGGGTTTCCTGCCGGCCGGCCGCGCCAGCCGGCCGCTTTTCGCTTGGTACGCCGACATGGACCTCCTGCCGCATGCCTGGCGGCTGCTGCGCCAGCGCGGGCTGCGCGCCAGTGTGCTGCACACACCGGCCATGGACCCCGCGGATTTCGCCGACCGCAAGGCACTCGCCGCCGCTTCCTGGCGCGTGGTCGCCAATGGCGCCGCGACGCTGCGGCAGAACCGCGAACCAGTGATCGCCACGGTGGTTCCGGATGCGGCCGACGCCGCCTATGCATAACAAAACCAGTGCTTGACAAAGTCACTGGCGGTGTTGCGAAAGTGACGGCGATGCCTAGGAATTCCGCCGTCCCTTGCGCCTGACCCCGTCCGCGGGCGGCGCCTCGCGCCGGACGGCCAGTCCGTCCCGGCCGCTGCTCGCCGGCCTGCTCCCGTCATGACGACCCGCTCGCCGGCTGTCGCTGCCCCGCGGCCCAGGCGACGGCTGCATGTCATCACCTGGGGCTGTCAGATGAACGTCTACGACAGCGCGCGCATGCAGGACGTGCTCGCCCCGCTCGGCTACGCGCCGACGGAGAGGGCGGAGGACGCCGACATGGTCATCCTCAACACCTGCCATATCCGCGAGAACGCCTCGGAAAAGGTGTTTTCGGAACTGGGACGCCTGCGGCCGCTGAAGCAGGCGCGGCCGGGCATGATCTTCGCCGTCGCTGGATGCGTGGCGCAGGCCGAGGGCCCCGAGATCGTCGCGCGGGCGCCCTTCGTCGATATCGTGATGGGGCCGCAGACCTACCACCGCCTCCCTGAGATGGTCGCCCGAGCCGCCCGCGCGGCGGGGGCGGTGATCGAGACCGAGTTCCCGGCCGAGAGCAAGTTCGACCACCTGCCGGACAGCGCGGCGCCGGCCATCTCCGCCTTCCTGACCATCCAGGAGGGGTGCGACAAATTCTGCTCCTTTTGCGTTGTGCCCTATACGCGTGGGGCGGAGGCGAGCCGGCCGATGGCGGCGGTGCTCGCCGAGGCGCGGCAACTCGTCGCGGGCGGCGCGCGCGAAATCGTGCTGCTCGGCCAGAACGTGAATGCGTGGCATGGCGATGCGGGCGGGCTCGGCCGGCTGGTCCGCGAACTCGCGGAAATCCCGGACCTGCTGCGCATCCGCTACACCACCTCGCACCCGCGCGACATGGACGACGATCTGATCGCGGCGCATCGCGACGTGCCGGCGCTGGTGCCGTTCCTGCACCTGCCGGTGCAGTCCGGCTCCGACCGCGTGCTCGCGGCGATGAACCGTGGTCACACGGCGGACCATTACCGCCGCCTCGTGGACCGGCTGCGCGCCGCGCGGCGGGACCTCGCGCTTTCCACCGACATCATCGCCGGCCATCCCGGCGAGACCGAGGCGGATCACCAGGCCACGCTGGCGCTGATCCGCGATATCGGTTTCGCGCAGGCGTTCAGCTTCAAGTACTCGCCGCGCCCGGGTACGCCGGCCGCCGCCGCCAGGCAGATCGCGGAGGTTGAAAAAGACCGCCGCCTCGCCGAAATCCAGGGTCTGTTGCGGGACCAGCAACACGTGTTCAACCGCGCCTGCGCGGGCAAGATGGTGAAGGTGCTGTTCACCGGGCCCGGGCGCCATCCCGGCCAGGTCGCCGGCCGTTCACCCTGGCTGCAGCCGGTGCACATGACGGGTCCGGCCTCGCTGATCGGCACTGAAACCACCGTGCGTATCGCCGAAGGACACCCCAACTCACTCGCCGCCGAACCCTTACCCCAGACCGAGGAGCTCGCCTGCGCTTGACCCACATCACCTCGACTCCGACCGCTCATGGTTCTGCGAGGGCCATCACCCTCGATTTTGCCGACAACGCCCTGCTGCCGCTGCTGCTCGGCGACCACGACCGGCACCTGGTGCGATTGGAACAGGGACTTGGGGTCCGATTGTCGTGCCGCGGCAACAGGGTGGCGATCGCCGGCGACAGCGACCGCGTGGAGGCGGCGCGCGGCGCGCTCGACGCGCTCTACCGCAGGCTCGAACGCGGCGAGGCGGTGGGCATGAGCGAGGTGGAGGCGGCGATCCGGCTCGCCGACATCGAGGATCCGCGCCTGCCGCTCGCCGACGTGCCGGCGATTCGCACCCGCCGCGGCGCGGTGGCGGCGCGCAGTCCCGGCCAGGCGCGCTACATGGAGACGCTGACCAAGCACGAGATGGTCTTCGCGCTCGGCCCCGCCGGTACCGGCAAGACCTATCTCGCCGTCGCGCAGGCGGTGGCGATGCTGCAGGCGCAGCGCATCGACCGCATCGTGCTGTCGCGCCCGGCCGTCGAGGCGGGCGAGCGGCTCGGCTTTTTGCCCGGCGACCTCAAGGATAAGGTCGATCCGTATCTGCGCCCGCTCTACGACGCGCTCTACGACATGATGCCGGCGGAGCAGGTGGCGAAGCGGCAGGCGAGCGGCGAGATCGAGGTGGCGCCGCTCGCGTTCATGCGCGGGCGGACGCTGGCGCACGCCTTCGTGATCCTGGACGAGGCGCAGAACACCACGCCGGTGCAGATGAAAATGGCGCTCACCCGCATGGGCGAGGGCACGCGGATGGTGATCAACGGCGATCTCAGCCAGGTCGACCTGCCCGCCGGCACGCGTTCGGGCCTGCGCGACGCGCTGGAGACGCTGGAGGGCATGCCGGGAATCGCTGTCTGCCGCTTCGACAAGCGCGACGTGGTGCGCCACCCGCTGGTGGCGGCGATCGTCGATGCCTACGACCAGCGCGCCACTGCCGAGCGCGAGACACGCTCGCGGCGCGGGCGGGGCGCGGAGGGCGATGCCGCCTGATCACCCACCGCAGGCGGGATCGGACATCATCGTCGCCGACCCCGCCTGGCGGCGCGTCCATGGCATCGAGCGGCTGGTGCGGCGCGTGTGCGGTGATGCGAACGTCGTCGTGGTGCTCGATTCCGACCGCGCGGTGCGGCGGCTCAATGCCCGCCATCGCGGCCGGGACAAGCCAACCAATGTGCTGACTTTTCCGCCGGCGCCGGGTCTGGCGGGCGAGATCGTGCTCGCGCGCGGCGTGGTGGCGCGCGAGGCGGCGGCGGAGGGCAAGTGCGTCGCGGATCACACGGCGCATCTGCTGGTGCACGGGCTGCTGCACCTCGAGGGGCACGACCATCACGCCGCCGGCGAGGCGCGGCGGATGGAGATGGCGGAGACGCGGTGGCTGGCGCGGCTCGGCATGCCCAACCCATGGAAGGCGCGGCGCGCGCCGAGGCTTTCGTGACGCTGCGGGAACATTTGCGCGCGCTGCTGCGCCGGCAGGAACCGAGCCTGCGCGAGAGCATCGCGGAGTTGGTGGAGGAGGCGGCCGAGACGCCGCCGGCGCCCGGCGAGACGGTCGCGATCGACCGGCAGGAACGCGCGCTGATCGAAAACGTGCTGCGGCTGCGCGGCAAGACCGCCTATGACGTGATGATCCCGCGCGCGGACATCGTCGCCATGCGGCTCGACACCTCGCTTACCGACGCGATCGCGCAGATCCGC
>DAHUXX010000086.1 GCA_027306955.1 Acetobacteraceae bacterium
GCGGATCTCCCCGGTGCGCTGGTCGTAGCGCTGCAGCGCGCCCATGCCGCCGACCGAGGAGCCGATGGCGCCGCAATAGACGATGTGCGGCTTGTCCGGGTTGACGGCGATGAAGCCGCTCTCGCCGGTGCCGGGATAGAAACAGTCGCCGATCGGGATCGCGCCCCAGATCGCGGCGGAGGGGGTGGCGATCGCCGAGTTGTCCTGCTGCGTGCCGTAGACCGTGTACGGGTATCTCGTATCGGTATCGATCCGGTAGAACTGGCTCGTCTTCTGGTTGTAGATCGTGGACCAGGTGAGCCCGCCGTTGAAGGAGACGCAGGCGCCGCCGTCATTGCCTTCGACCATCCGCGCGGGATCCACGGGATCGATCCAGAGGTCGTGGTTGTCGCCGTGCGGCGTCATGATCTCGGTCCACTCGGCACCGGCGTCGGTGGACTTCCACATCTGGAAGTTGGTGACGTAGACCGTGTCCGGGTGCACCGTGTCGGCGAAGACATGGGTGTAGTACCAGGGCCGGTGCATCAGGTCGCGGCTGTTGCACGCGAGCGTCCAGCGTTGCCCGTAGTCGTCCGAGCGATAGAGCCCGGTCTTGTCGCCCACCGCCTCGATCAGCGCCCAGACGCGCCCCGCCTGGGCCGGCGAGACAGCGACACCGATCTTGCCCAGCATGCCGTCCGGCAGGCCGGGGGCGCGGGTGATCTCCTCCCACGTGTCGCCGCCATCGGTCGAGCGGAACAGCCCGCAGCCCGGACCGCCGCTTGAGATGTTCCAGAAATTGCGCCGCGTCTGCCAGATGGTCGCGAACAGGATGCGCGGGTTCGACATGTCCATCGCGATGTCGACCGCGCCGGAATCGGCATTTCGGTACAGCACCTTTTCCCAGGTCCCGCCGCCGTCCTTCGAGCGATAAACGCCGCGTTCCTCGTTCGGGCCGAAGATGTCGCCGAGGGCCGCGACATAGACGAGGTCGGGGTCGTGCGGATGCACGACGATGCGCCCGATATGCTTGCTGCCCTTGAGGCCGATATGCTTCCAGGTCTCGCCGGCATCGCTCGAGCGGTACATGCCGTCGCCGTAGGACACATCCAGGCGGATCGTCGTCTCGCCGGTTCCCGCGTACACCACGTTGGAATCGGAGCGCGCCACCGCCAGCGCGCCGATCGCGGCGATGCCGAGGAACCCGTCCGTCATGCAGCGCCAGTACACGCCGCCATCGATGGTCTTCCACACGCCGCCGGCGCAGGCGCCGAAGTAGAACACCATCGGGTCGTTGGCATCGCCCGCCACCGCCACCACCCGTCCGCCGCGCGGCGGGCCGATGCACCGCCAGGTCAGAGCTTCGAGCTTCTCCGGCTCCGGAGCGCGGGCGAGGTCGGTCATGGGCTGGTCCGTTCCTTCTCTGTTTCGTGGCACGCTAGACGCTCCGCGCGGCGATGCAACCTTGCCCCGCGCATGGCACAGCGCCGGAAATCGGGAGCGTCGGATCGTTTCGCGTTCCGCGCCGCATCCGCCACGCCAACGGAATTCGCGTCAACGCACCGCGACGATTTCCGGCAGCGCCGGCCCCAGGGTGAAGGCTAGCCGCCCGGCGCTCGCCGGGCCGGGCGCGGGGTAGACTGGCGTGAGTTGCCGCCCCGGCACCGCCAGCACCAGGTCGCGCGTATCCGTGGCGCCCGCGGTCGCCTGCACCGAGACCAGCAGTCCCGCGCCCTCGCGCCGGACATGGATCTCGACCTGCGCCGCCGGTGCGCCGCCCTCGAGCACCGAGACCGGTGCCGGCACCAGCCCCGCGACATCGCCGAGCGGCAGCAGCGTCATCCCCGCGAGCAGCGGCGCCGCCCGCCGGCGTCCGTACGCGTGATAGGCGCCCGGCACGATATCCGCCGCAAGCTTCCCGCCCGCCGTCGCGAAACGCTTGATCGCCGTCCCCGCGGCATCGGACAGCGCCAGTACCTGTGGCATCGCCAGCACATCAAGCCCGCGCAGCCCGCCATGCGCGACCATGGCGTCGGTCAGCAGCACCGGCCGCAGCCCGCGCGCGGCGAGGCTGTGCAGCAGCGCCACCAGCGCGCGCCGCGCCGGCGTGCTTGCCGCGTCCTCGTCGCCGGAGGTGCGCTGCGCCCAGTCGGTTTTCTCGCCGCGCCGCGCCAGCAGCCAGGCAAGCCGGAAGCTCTCCTGCGAGACCAGGATTCCGACCGGCGCCGTCGGCTCCGGTGCCGCGATGAGGCGCTTTCCCAGCGGCCCCGCGAGCGCATGGAAAACCGGCGCGAGGCCCAGCCCGCGCGCCGACGGCTTGTCGTTCGTGCCGATGATCGAGGGCTCGTCCCAGATGATCAGCCCGCGCGTGCCGCGCAACGCCTCGCGCCACGTGTGCCAGACCTCGTCTGGTCCCGCGAAACTCGTGCTCAACAGCACCGCATGCGGATTGAAGGCTCGCGCCATCACGAGCGAGCCAAAGAAATCGTAGATCTCGAACACGTCGGCACTGGGCGCGAGACGCCGCCAGTCATAACCGCCCCATCCCATCGGCTGCCCGCCCTCGAGCGCCGATCGCGCGCCGGAATCGGCGCTGTGGATGGCCGCCGTGCCGCGCGCCACCGCGGCCGCGAAACGCGCGTCCATGAACGCCTTGAAGTCCGACCAGGCGGTGTAGTTGCCGTCGCTGCGCGCCAGCGCCGCGTCCGTCAGTTCCGGCTGCACGTCCGCCCAGCTTGCGTCATGCGCGCCCCAGGCGCGGTCGAGCACGGCGATGCTGCCGTAACGCTTGCGCAACCATGACCGGAAGATCGCGAGGCTCGACGGCGAGGTGTCGAAGTCCCAGGCCGAGGCGAGATCGGCGATCCCGGGCTCGTCGGCGAGATTGTAGAACAGCGGTGTCGCGCCAAACACGCCGACGGTCGCGGCGAGGCGTTGCGCGATCAGCCGCTGCCAGGCCGGGTTCTCGAAGCCGGGATGGCGGTGGAACAGCGCGGGGACGTGCGGCGAGACCCGGCGCAGCGCCCGCAACCTGTCCATCTGCCAGGTTGGCGGATGGTTCGGGAAGTAGCGGTGATAGGCGCTGTAATAATCGGTCGCGATGTTCTCGACATAGAAGCCGAGCCCCGCCGCCTCGATCGGCGCCGCCTCCCGCCGGAGCGCAGCGGTGTCCACCGGATCGCTGCGGCTGGCGATGATGCGCCCGTCCGTGACCCCGAGCGCTTTCGCCGCCGCCAGCGCCGCGGCGCTGCGGCTGGCCTGCCAGAGGATGACGTGAAAGGAACGCCACGGCGCCGGCCCCACCCCGCCGGCGAGCAGCGCCGCGACCAGCAGGAGTGCCGCGCGCCTCACCTGGCCAGCAACGCCGGCAGGAACACCAGCGTCGCCACCAGCGTGCAGAACAGGCTTACCAGCAGCAACACGCCCATGCTCGCGGTCCCCGGATGCGCGCTGGCCGCCAGCGAACCGAAGGCGGTCGCTGTCGTCAAGGCCGAGAACAGGATCGCTCGGGCCGTCGCGGTGCCCAGAAAATGGCGCGCGCCGGCGCGGTGGTTGACCACGAAATACACGTTGAACGAGACGCCGACGCCCAGCAGCAGCGGCAGCGCGATGATGTTGGCGAAGTTGATCGGCAGCGGCACCACGACGATGGCGATCGCCGTCATCAGCGCCGAGAGCAGCAGCGGCGCCAGCACCCGCGCCGCGTCGTCCGCGCGCCGCAGCACCAGCGCCAGCAGCACCGCGATCGCGGCCAGCGCGCCGATCGCCGCCATGCGGAACGCGCGCACGATGGTGACGCCGCTGTCGACGATGACGACGGCAGAGCCCATCGCGTCCGGCGCGACGGACCGCACCGCGGCGACGAAGCGCCGCAGCCCCGCGGGTTTGCGCGCGTCGGGCCCGGCCACCGCCTCCACCCGCACGCGCCCGTCCGGCAGCTGCCACTCCCTCACCAGCAATTTCGGCAGGTTCGCGAGCGTCACAGGCTGCGCGCCGAGCCCCGCGCGCAGGTCGTTGAGCGCCGCGGGCAGGAAGCGCGTCAGCGCGTCATTGGCGGCGAACAGCGTGGCGTCCGGCGCGCGCTCGAGCTTCGTGAGGTCCGCGCCGATCAGCGCACGCGTCGCGCCGGGCTTCACCTCGCCCTTCTGGACCACCCGCTCGATCGCCGTCGCCGCGGTGCGCGCCGCGAGCCTGATGTCGCTCGCCTGCACCGGCGCCGCGGGGCTGGGCGGCGACAGGCTCGGCATCAGCAGCGACGCCGCGTCCTGGATCAGCGCCAGCTTGTGCGCCTGGTCGGTCGGCACGAAGCTCGACAGCGTGCGCACCTGCGCCACCTGCGGCAACGCCGAGAGACGTTTCGTCATGGTATCGGCCGCCGTCACGTTGCGCGCGACCACTTCCGCCACATAGGGGGTCGTGACCGGCGAGGACATCAGCGACTTCAGCGTGCGCATCGCCTCGGTGTTCGGGTTCTGGGTGTGCAGCGGGTCGCCGTCGAACGGGATGCGCGGCAGCAGCACCGCGCCCAGCACCGCCACCACCGCGAAGCCCGCGAGCACCAGGCGGCGGACCGGCACCAGCCGGTCTTCGATCCGCCCGGCCCAGGCAAACCCGACCTCGGCACCTTCGGAACGCGGCCGCGTGAGCGCCAGCATCGCCGGCAGCACGGTCAGCGTGCAGCAAAGCGCGACCACCATGCCAGCGCCCGCGATCAGCCCCAGCTCCGCCACCCCCGCGAAGTCGGTCGGCACGAAGGAGAGGAATCCCGCGGCCGTCGCCAGCGCCGCGACCCCGATCGCCGGGCCTGCGTGGTAGCCAGTCGCCATCATCGCGATCTTCGGTTCCGGATACTGGTGCAGCTGCTCGCGGAAGCGCACGCAGAACTGGATCGCGAAATCCACCGCGATGCCGACAAACAGCACCGCGAACGCCACCGAGACGAGATTGAGCGTGCCCACGGCGAGCGCCGCGAACCCCAGGGTCAGCGCCAGGCCCACCACCAGCGTGACCACGATGGGTACCACGAGCCGCCAGGACCGTGCGGCCAGGAACAGCCACAGCAGCACCAGCAGCGCGGTGATGAGCAGGGCCCGCGCGGCGCCCTGCTTGATGCTCGCGAACTGCTCGTCCGCCAGCGGCACGGAACCAGTGAGCGCCACGCTCGCGCGCCCCGCCATCACCTCCGGCAGCTTCGCGATCGCCGCGCGCACGGCGTCGGTCGCCACTTTCCCGGGCTCCAGCACGCGGTGGTTGAGCACCGGCGTGATCAGCACAAAGCGTTCGGGCCCCGCGAGATCGGCGAGCCCGCCCGCCAGCAGCTGCTGCCAGGACAGCGGGGCTGCCTTGCCCGCCAGCGCCGCCTGCAGCGTGTGGTGGAACGCCGCCAGCGCCGGCTCCATCGGCCCGGTGGCTGCACCGTGCTCCACCCCGACCGCGACCAGGGTCAACGCCGCGAACAGGCCGCGCGCCGTGGGATCCGCCGCGAGCTGGCCGAGGAAGGGCTGGGCGTCGATCGTCCGGTTCAGCAGCGCCGAGAGTTCCTTGGTGTCGAGGAACAGCATCCCGCTCTGCTGGAACCAGGCCCCGGCATCGGGCCGCCGCACCGCGCGGATCGAGGGCACGTGCGTCAGCGCCGCCGCCAGCTGCGCCGCAGCGGCGTCCGTCTCCTCTGGCGTCTTGCCGCGCACCACCGCGACAATGAGGTTGTTGTTCTGCGGGAAGGCCTTGTCGTAGGCGATCTCCCGCTGCCGCCAGGGCAGCGACGCGGCGAACAGATGGTCGGTGTTGGTGTCGATGCCGAGCCGCAGCCAGGCAGCGGCCAGCGCGAGCAGCGTGAGGACAAGGGCGGCGAGCAGCACCCGGCCGGCCCGTTGCCGGCACGCCTCGACGAGGTGTGCCAGCCGCAAGGGGAGCGTCATGCGCGCCGCATAGACCATGATCCGCGTCGGCGAAACCATCATTGCCTGGGAGGACCAACCCGCTTTTGACCTCGGCCACGCGAGGCGGCATGAAGTCGACCGATTGTGGAGGATACCGATGGCCCAGCCGCCCCCCGCCCGCCCGCCCTTCCGCGCCGACCATGTCGGCAGCCTGCTGCGCCCGCCGGCGCTGCGCGACGCCCGGGCGAAACACGCGGCGGGAGACCTCCCGGCCGCCGAGCTGCGCGCGGTCGAGGACCGGTTCATCGCCGAGGCCATCGGCAGGCAGGAATCCATCGGCCTGCGCGCCGCGACCGACGGCGAGTTCCGCCGCGCCTACTGGCACTACGATTTCGTGGCCAGGCTCGGCGGCACCGAGCTCTACGTCCCGGAGCAGCACATTGAGTTCAAGGGCGGCGTGAAGCTGCCGCACATGCTGCGCGTCACTGGCCGCATCGCCTGGACGCAGCCGGCCTTCATCGACGATTTCCGCTTCGTCGCCAGCCACGTGAAGACCGCCGTCGCCAAGCAGACCATCCCCGCCCCCTCGGTCGTGCATTTCCGCGGCGGGCGCAATTCCATCGACCGCCGCGTCTACCCGGAGATGGGCGCGTTCTTCGACGATCTCGCCCGCGCCTATCACCACGCGGTGCAGGCCTTCGCCACCGCCGGCTGCCGCTACCTGCAGCTCGACGAGGTCAACATCGCCTATCTCTGCGATCCCGAGCAGATCGCCGGGCTCAAGGCACGCGGCGACTACGTGGAGAACCTGCTCGGCATCTACGCCGACCTGATCAACCGCGCGATCGCCGACCGCCCCGACGACATGGTGGTCTCAATGCATCTCTGCCGCGGCAATTTCCGCTCCACCTTTGTCGCCAGCGGCGGCTACGAGCCGGTGGCGGAGGTGCTGTTCAACCAGATCGGCGTCGACGCCTACTTCATGGAGTGGGACACCGAGCGCGCCGGCGGGTTCGAGCCGCTGCGCTTCGTCCCCCGCGGCAACAAGATCGTGGTGCTCGGCCTGGTCACCACCAAGACCGGCGTGCTGGAATCGAAGGACGAGCTGAAGCGGCGCATCGAGGCGGCGAGCCGTTTCGTGCCGCTCGAACAGCTCGCCCTCTCGCCGCAATGCGGCTTCGCCAGCACCGAGGAGGGCAACCTGCTCACCGTGGATGAGCAATGGCGCAAGCTCGAGCTTTGCGTCGAGGTCGCGCGCGAAGTCTGGGGCGCGGTCTAGCCCCGGCGAACCGGCCACCAGGGTGAAGGTCCTCGAGATCACCAACGTCGACTTCGCGCTGCGCCAGTTCATCCTGCCGCTGATGCGTGGCATCCGCGAGCGCGGACACGAGGTGGTGGGCGTGTGCGCCGACGGGCCGCTGCTGGAGCCGATCCGCGCCGAGGGGCTCCGAGTCGAGACGGTGCCGATGTCGCGCAGCCTCTCGCCGCGGGCGCAATGGCACGCCTTCATCGCGCTGCTCGCGCTGATGCGCCGCGAGAAGCCCGACCTGGTGCACGCGCACATGCCCATCAGCGGCTTCCTCGCCCGCGTCGCAGCGCGCGCGGCGGGCGTGCCGCGCATCGCCTACACGTGCCACGGCTACCTGTTCAACCAGCCGGGCCCTTGGTGGCGGCGCCACCTCGCGATCGTGCTGGAGTGGATCGGCGGGCGCGTCACGGATGTCTATTTCAACGTCTCCGCCGCGGAAGCGGAGGACGCGCGGCGAATGGGGCTGGCGCGGGCACCCGTCGCCATCGGCAACGGCCGCGACCCCGAGCGCTTCCGCCCGGACGCCGAGGCGCGGGCGCGCATCCGCGTGGAACTCGACACGCCGCCCGAGCGCGCTGTCGTGGTGATCGTCTCCCGCCTGGTGCGGGCCAAGGGCATTCCGGAGCTGCTCACCGCGATGTCGGGGCTGGACGCCGAGCTCTGGGTGGTGGGCGAGCGGCTCGCCTCGGACCACGACGATTCCGTGGAGCCGGAGTTCGCCGCGAGTACGCTCGGGGCGCGCCTCAAGCGCCTCGGCTACCGCGAGGACGTCCCGGCGATCCTCGCCGCCGCCGATATTTTCGCGCTGCCCAGCCATTTCGAGGGGCTGCCGATGTCGATCGTGGAGGCGATGCTGGTGGGCCTGCCCGTCGTCGCCTCGGACCTTCGCGGCGTTCGCGAACAGGTGGTGGACGGCCAGACCGGGCTGCTGGTACCGATCCGCAGCATCGCCCCGCTCACCGCCGCCCTCGCGCGGCTGGTGGCGGACCCGGGGCTGCGCCACGCCATGGGCGAGGCGGGCCGCGCGCGCGCGCTGGAACGCTTCGACGAGCGCAAGATCATGGCCCGCACGCTCGATCTGCTGGGGCTTTAGACGGGCCCGATGAGCCCGCCGCAATTGCGCCCGGCCCCGCCGCGCGCTACGCGACCGCCATGCCCGACATCATCCCCATCCGCCGTGCCCTGATCTCGGTCTCCGACAAGACGGGGCTGGTCCCGCTCGCCCAGGCGCTCGCCGACGCGGGCGTGGAGATCCTCTCCACCGGCGGTACCGCCCGCACGCTGCGCGAGGCGGGAATCGCGGTGACGGAGGTCTCCGAGCACACCGGCTTTCCGGAAATCCTGGACGGGCGGGTGAAGACGCTGGTGCCGCAGATCCATGGCGGGTTGCTCGGCCGCCGCGACGACCCTGCCCATGTCGAGCAGATGCGCGCCAACGCGATCGCGCCGATCGACCTGCTCGTGGTCAACCTCTACCCGTTCGAGGAGACGGTCGCGAAGGGGGCGGATTTCGCCACCTGCATCGAGAACATCGACATCGGCGGCCCGGCGCTGATCCGTGCCGCGGCCAAGAACCACGACTTCGTCACCGTGCTCACCGCACCCGACCAGTACGCGACCGTGCAGTCGGAGATCGCGGCCAACGGCGGCGCTGGCCTCGCTCTGCGCCGCACGCTCGCCGCCGCCGCCTATGCTCGCACCGCGGCCTACGACGCGGCCGTGGCCGCCTGGTTCGCTTCCCATCTCGGCGAGGCTTACCCCGCGCGGCTGACCATTTCCGGCACCCGCCGCCAGCTCCTGCGCTACGGCGAGAACCCGCACCAGACTGCGGCCTTCTACGCGACGGGCAACCGGCCCGGCGTCGCGACCGCGACGCAGGTGCAGGGCAAGGAGCTGTCCTACAACAACCTCAACGACACCGACGCCGCGATCGAGTGCGCCGCCGAGTTCGAGGCGCCTTCGATCGTCATCGTCAAGCACGCCAACCCGTGCGGCGTGGCCTCGGCCGCGAGCCTGCCCGAGGCGTGGAAGCTCGCCCTGCGCTGCGATCCCGTCTCCGCCTTCGGCGGCATCGTCGCCGCCAACCGCGCGCTCGATGAGGAAACGGCCGCGGCCATCGCCGCCATCTTCACCGAGGTGATCGTGGCGCCGGACGCGAGCGCGGGCGCGCGCGCCATCCTCGCGAAGAAGAAAAACCTACGCCTGCTGCTCACCGGCAGCATGCCGGACCCGACAACGCCGGGCCTCGCCTATCGCAGCCTCGCAGGCGGCTTCCTCGCGCAATCGCGCGATACCGGGCATGTGGACAGGGCGGCGCTGAAAGTGGTGACGACGCGCCAGCCGACCGAGCACGAGATCGCCGACCTGCTCTTCGCCTTCCGCGTCTGCAAGCACGTGAAGTCCAACGCCATCGTCTATGTCAGGGATGGCGCCACGGTGGGCATCGGCGCGGGGCAGATGAGCCGCGTCGATTCCGCGCGCATTGCCGCATGGAAGGCGCAGGAGGCAGCGACGGCCGCCGGCCTGCCCGAATCCCTCGCGCGCGGCAGCGTCGCCGCGTCGGACGCGTTCTTTCCCTTCGCCGACGGGCTCGAGGCGCTCGCCGCGGCCGGCGCGACGGCGGTGATCCAGCCCGGCGGCTCGCTGCGCGACGCGGAGGTGATCGAGGCCGCGGACCGCGCCGGCCTCGCGATGGTGTTCACGGGCATGCGCCACTTCCGCCACTGAGGTCGCGCCGGACGGTTCGGAAAACGTGCGCGTCATCGTCATCGGTGCGGGGATCGTGGGCCTGGCCACCGCCTGGTGGCTGGCGCGCGACGGCCACAGCGTGACGGTGCTCGACGAGGCGGCGGAACCCGGGCGCGGCACCAGCTACGCCAACGGCGCGCAGCTTTCCTACAGCTACGTGGCCCCGCTGGCCGAGTCTGGCGTGCTGAAGAGCCTGCCGAAATATTTGCTTGATCGTAACGGCCCGCTGCGCTTCACGCCACGCGCCGATCCCGCGCAATGGGCGTGGCTGCTGCGCTTCCTCGCTGCCTGCAACGCCGGCGCGGCGGCGCGCGGGACGGCGAGCCTGCTGCGCCTCGCCTTCGCCAGCCGCGACGCGCTGCACGCGATGCTGGCGCAGACGCCGATGCAATTCGACCATGCGCGCAACGGCAAGCTCGTCGTGCAGTCGAGTGCCGGGGCGATGCACGCCGCAGAGGCCCAGATGCGCCTACAGGCGACGCTGGGCTGCGAGCAGCAGGCGCTCACCGCCGCGGAATGCCTGGCGCTCGAACCGGGCCTCGCCTCGATCCGCGACCGCCTCACCGGCGGCATCCTGACGCCGTCCGAGGAAGTGGGCGACTGCTACAAGCTGTGCCTGGAACTCGCCCGCGTCCTCGCCACGCCTGAGTTCGGCGCGACGTTCCTTCCAGGCACCAGGGTCGAGCGACTGGTGGTCGAGGCTGGCCGGCTGCGCGCGGTGCGTACGCAGCATGGCGAGCATGAGGCGGAGCTCACGGTGCTCGCCGCCGGCGTCGCCGCGCACGCGCTGGGACGTTCCGCGGGCGTCACGGTTCCGGTGCTGCCGATCCGCGGCTATTCCATCACCGCGCCGGTCCGTGCGAGCAACCGCGGCCCACGGCACAGCATCACGGATTCCGCGCGCAAGACCGTCTACGCGCCGCTCGCGGCTGCGCTGCGTGTCGCGGGGTTCGCCGAAATTGGCACCAGTGGCCCCACGCCAGGCCGCGTCGAGGCGCTGGCGAGAGAGACGGATACCGTGTTCCCCGGTGCCTGCGACACGGGCTCCGCCAGCACATGGACCGGCCTGCGCCCGGCGACGCCGACCTCGCTGCCGGTGATCGGTCCCACGCGCGTGCAGGGGCTCGCGCTCAACGCCGGACAGGGAGCGCTGGGCTTCACGCTCGCCGCCGGCAGCGCGCGCCTGCTCGCCGATCTCGTCGCTGGCCGTGCCCCGGTCGTCGATCCGGTCCCGTTTCGCCCCTGAATTCCACGCCCGACCACGCGAATGCGAGGCGGTCGCATCGTTCCGCCTTGCCCTTGATGCGCGCGGGCTTCGACGGCATCTAATCGGCCAGTCCTCCAAGCGGACAGTCCCCGGGGAGTCCCGCATGCGCAATTTTGACGAACTGTCCGAGCGCGAGATCCTGGCCCTGGCGATCGCCAGCGAGGAGGAGGACGGGCGCATCTACCTCGATTTCGCCGACGGCCTGCGCGAGAATTATCCTGCCTCCGCCCGCATCTTCACCGAGATGGCGGCGGAGGAGAACGAGCATCGCCGGCGCCTGCTCGATCTCTATGTCCATAAATTCGGCGAGCACATCCCGCTGATCCGCCGCCAGGATGTCCGCGGCTTCGTCGCCCGCCGTCCGGTCTGGCAACTGCGCCCGCTGCCGCTCGACAAGGTGCGCGAGCAGGCCGAGCTGATGGAGCTGGAGACCGCGCGGTTCTACCTCCGCGCCGCCTCGCGCAGCACCGACGCCTCGATCCGCAAGCTCCTCGGCGACCTCGCCGCCGCCGAGGACTCGCACGAGCACATGGCCGAAAAGCTGGTGGCGGAGAACCTCACCCCGGATGTGCGCCATGCGGAGGACGAGGCGGCCCGGCGTATGTTCGTTCTGCGCGTGATCCAGCCCGGCCTCGCGGGGCTCATGGACGGCTCCGTCTCCACCCTCGCCCCGGTCTTCGCCGCCGCCTTCGCCACCCATTCCTCGTGGGAAGCGTTCCTGGTGGGCCTCGCCGCCACGCTCGGCGCCGGCATCTCCATGGGCTTCGCCGAGGCGCTCTCGGACAATGGCAGCCTCACCGGCCGCGGCGCGCCATGGGTGCGGGGGGTGATCTGCGGGCTGATGACGGCGGCGGGCGGCATCGGCCATACGTTGCCGTTCCTGATCCCGAGCTTCATGACCGCGACCCTGGTCGCCATCGGCGTCGTCGTCGTTGAACTTGCCATCATCTCCTGGGTACGCTGGAAATACATGGACACTCCCCCGATCTCGGCGGCGATGCAGGTCGGCTTCGGCGGCGCCCTGGTCTTCGCCACCGGCATCCTCATCGGCAGCGGCTAGGCCTTGCCGCCGGCCGCCGAGCAGCCATCCACCGTCGCCCGGGCGGCCGGGGGGTCGCTCTGGACGGTTGGCTGGCGCTTTGCCTCGCGCGGTCTCGGCATCCTCAGCGTCGCGGTGCTGGCGCGCGTGCTGAAGCCCTCGGATTTCGGCATCATCGCGCTGGGCAGCGGCCTCGCGCAGTCGCTCGACCACCTCACCCATCTCGGCACCGAGGAGGCGCTGATCCGCGCCCGTGACCCGGCGTCGCTATGGGACACGGGCTTCACGCTGTCGCTGCTCCGGGCTTGCGTCATGTCGGCGCTGCTGCTCGCCCTCGCCGTGCCGGCGGCACAGCTCTTCGCGGACCGCCGCCTCATCGTCGTCATGGCGGCGCTCGCCGCGGGCGCGCTGCTCGACGGCGCGGCCAATATCGGCACCGTCGAATGGCGCCGCGCGCTGCGCCTCGATCTCGACGTGCGGCTGCAACTCGCACCAAGGCTCATCGGCGTCGCGGTCAACATCGCGGTGGCGCTGATCCTGCGCTCCTACCTGGCACTCGTCGCGGGGATGCTGGTCCAGCGCGCGCTGCAATGCGCGGCGTCGTGGCGTATGCATCCGATGCGCCCGCGCCTCTCCCTCGCCGCCTGGCGGGAACTCGCCCCGGTCTCGCTCTGGTCCTGGCTCACGGCGCTGGCGATGCTGGTGCGTCAGCGCGGCCCGTTGCTGCTGGTGGGCGGCCTCGCCGGCACCGGTGCCGCGGGCCTGTTCAACATCGCCAGCGAGATCGCCACGATGCCGACGACAGAACTGCTGGAGCCGATGACACGCGCCGTCTATCCGGCGCTCGCCGCCGAGCCCGCGACGGGCGCCAGCCGCGCGTGGCTGCGCGTCGCGGCCATCGCCGCCATCGTCACCCTGCCTGGCGCCGTCGGCATCGCGCTGGTGGCGCGGCCGCTGGTGCGGCTCGGCTTCGGTTCCGGGTGGGAAGCCGCGGTGCCGGCGCTGCGGATCCTGGCCCTGGCGGGCAGCGCCAGCACGTTCGGCCTGTTCGGCCTCACGCATTTTCTCGCCGAGGGAAAGCTGCGGACCATCCTCGCCGTCACCACCGCCGCCGCTGTGGCGCGCGTGTTGTTGCTCGCGGCGCTCATCCCGGCCGTCGGCATGACCGGCGCGGCCATCGCCGTCGCGGCCTCCGTGGTCCTCGAGGATTCGCTGGCGATCGGCCTTGCCCTGCGCGGCACGGCAGGCAGCGCGCGCAGCCTCGCCGCGGTGCTCTGGCGCCCGGCGCTTGCCACGGCGGCCATGGCGCTCGCGGTCCCGCCGATGCTGCACGCCATCGCCGCGCCGCTGCCGGCGCTGCTCGCCGGCATGGCCGCCGGCATGGCCACCTACGCCGCGATCCTCACCCTGGCCTGGCTCGCCGCCGGCCGGCCGCTCGCCGCCGAGACCGGTTTCCTGGCGCTGTTCCGCCGGTCCGCATGACGCCCCCCACTCCCTTGATGCCACTGCTTCTGCACGCCTTTCCCGGCTTCACCACTGGCGGTGCCCAGAGGCGCTTCGCAGCCATCGCCAATCGCTGGAGGCGGGATTTCCGCCACGCCATTGTCGCGATGGACGGCGTCACCGATGCGCGCCACCTGCTCGACCCCGGGCTCGACGTCACCTTCCCCGCATTCGTCATCCGAAAGGGTGACGCGATGGGCACGCTGCGCGCCATGCGCCGCCTGCTGCACAGCCTGCGGCCCGCGACGCTCGTCACCAGCAACTGGGGAACGATCGAGTGGGCGGTCGCCAACCGCCTGCCGCAAGTGCCGCACCTGCACATGGAGGACGGGTTCGGCCCGGAGGAACGCGACCGCCAGCTTCGCCGCCGCGTTCTCGCCCGCCGCCTGCTGCTGCGCGGAGCCAGGCTGCTGGTGCCCTCGCGCAACCTCGAACGCATCGCGCGCGAGGCGTGGCGGCTCGATCCGGTCTACGTGGCGAACGGCGTCGACTTGGTCCGTTTCGCGCCCACGCCACGCCCCCCGACCGCCACTATGCCGGGACTGCCGGTCGTCGGAACCGTCGCCGGGCTGCGGCCGGAGAAGAACCTCGCGCGCCTGCTGCACGCCAGTGCACGCGCGGCGCGCACGGCGCCCCACCGCCTGTTGATCGTCGGCGACGGGCCGGAACGCGGCGCGCTGGAGGCGCTGGCGCGCGAGCTCTCGCTCGACGCCGGATTCACCGGCCCCATCAGCGATCCCGCGCCATTCTATGCACGCATGGACATCTTCGCGCTCTCCTCGGACACCGAGCAAATGCCGCTCTCGTTGCTGGAGGCGATGGCCGCGGGCCTGCCTGTTGCCGCCACCGCGGTGGGCGATGTCGCCGCCATGGTGGCGGAGGCCAACCGCCCTTTCCTCACCGCGCGCGAGCCCGAGGCGCTGGCCGGCGCCCTCGCGTCCCTGCTCAGCGACGCTGGCCTGCGCGCGCGGCTTGGCGCCGCGAACCGCGCCCGCGCTGAGGCCGCCTACGACCAAGAGGCGATGTTCGCCACCCACGCCTGCCTGTGGCGCAACCCGATGGCGGCGCTTCCGGCTCGCTGAAAATATTTTCCGATATGTCTTGAGATTCGATATATCGAAATCATATCGACACTATGAATCTCAACCATCCCCACGGTTTCTGCCGCCGTTTTGCCCGTTCCGAACAGGATCATGAGGATCGCCAGGAGCACCGTCATGGACCTGGCTTCCGCCGCCATCGCCACGGCTTCGGCCGCCGCCGCCCCTTCGACCACGGCGAACTGCGGCTTCTGGCGCTCGCCATGATCGCCGCCGAGCCCCGCCACGGCTACGAGCTGATGAAGGGGATCGAGGAGCGCCTCGGCGGCACGTACAGCCCCAGCCCAGGCGTAATTTATCCAACGCTGTCCTGGCTGGAGGACATGGGCTTCGTCGCGCTCGACGCCGCGGAGGCCGGCCGCAAGCGCTACCGGGTCACCCCAGAGGGCGAGACCTTCCTCGCCGCCAACCGCCCGGCGCTGGAGGCGCTGGAGGCGCGCCTCGGCAGCACCGAGGGGCGCCCGGGCGTGCCGGCCCCGGTGGTACGCGCGATGGAAAACCTCAAGCTCGCGCTGCGCCTGCGCCTCGGGCGCGGCCCGCTGGAACCCGCCTCGGCCGAGGCCATCGCGACAGCACTCGACGCCGCGGCGCTGGCCGTCGAGCGCAGCTGATCCCGGGGGTGGCGGCGGCCTAAGCCGCCTTCGCCACCGCCCGCCAGATCTGCTCGGGCGTCGCTGGCATGTCGACATGGTTGATGCCGAGTGGCGACAGCGCGTCGACGACGGCGTTGATCACCGCCGGCGGGCTGCCCACGGCCCCCGCTTCGCCGGCGCCCTTCACACCGAGCGGGTTGGTGCCGCACGGGATCTCGACGAGATCGACCTCGATGTCGGGCAGGTCGTCCGCCCGCGGCACCGCGTAGTCCATCAGGCTCCCGGAGAGCAGCTGGCCGGAGGACGGGTCATAGGCCGTGCGCTCCAGCACCGCCTGGCCGAACCCCTGCGCCACGCCGCCATGCACCTGACCGCGCACGATCATCGGGTTCACCGCCTTGCCGAAATCGTCCGTCACGGAATAGCGCACCAGCGCGATCACGCCGGTCTCCGGATCGACCTCCACCTCGGCGATGTGGCAGCCGTTGGGGAAGGTGTGGGCCTTGATCTCCGCCACCTCCGCGGCGTCGAGCGTGGTCGCGTCCTCGCCCTTCGCCGCCTTCGCGCGCTGCGTCGCCGCCAGCTCCATGATGCCCACGCCGCGATCGGTGCCGGCGATGGCGAAGCGGCCCGCCTCGAACACGATATCCGCCGGTGCCGCCTCCAGCGCCTCGGAGGCGGCCTTGCGCCCGCGCTCGATCACGGTTGCCGCCGTCACCAGGATCGCCTGGCCTTCCGAGTAGAGGCTGCGCGCGCCGCCGGTGCCGCCGCCCTCGGGGATGGTGTCGGTGTCGCCCTGGCGGATGCGCACCTTCTCTCCCGGCACGCCGAGCCGGTCGACGGTGAGCTGCACATAGGCGGTCTCGTGCCCCTGGCCGGTGGACTGGGTGCCGACATAGACATCGACGAACCCGTCCTCGGCGAAGCGGATCTCCGCGCGTTCGGTCGGGGCGCCGCCCGTGGCCTCGAGGTAGTAGGCCATGCCGATGCCGCGCCGCTTGCCGCGCTTCGCCGCCTCCGCCCGCCGCTTCTCGAACCCGGCCCAGTCCATGGTCTTCAGCGCGTGGTCGAGCACGACGCGGAAGTCGCCGGAGTCGTAGACCTTCCCCACCGGCGTGCGGTGCGGCATGCGGTCCGGGGTGACCATGTTGCGCCGGCGCAGTTCCGCGCGGTCGGCCTTGAGGTGGCGCGCAACCGCATCGACCAGCCGCTCCACCAGGTAGTTCGCCTCCGGCCGCCCGGCGCCGCGATAGGCATCGACCGGGACGGTGTTGGTGAACACGCCGATCACGTTGGCATAGATCGCCTTGAACCCGTAGACGCCGGCGAGCACGCCGGTTCCGGCGCCGGTCGGGATGAAGGGCGCGTAGTTGGAGAGGTAGGCGCCCATGTTGGCGACGTTACGGGTACGCAACGCCAGGAACCTGCCGTCCTTGTCCACGGCAAGCTCGCCGAGCGTGATGTTGTCGCGCCCCTGCGAGTCGGAAAGGAACGCCTCCGCGCGCTCGGAGGTCCATTTCACCGGCCGGCCGAGCTTTCGCGCGGCGTAGCAGGTCAGCACCTGCTCGGGATACAGGAACAGCTTCATGCCGAACCCGCCGCCCACGTCCGGCGTGATGACGCGGAACTTGTCGGGATCGACTTTGAACACGTCCTTGCCGAGGAAGTCCTTGAGGCTCCAGCCGCCCTGCGTGTTGGTGCGCAGCGTCCACCGCCCGCTCGCCGCGTCGTAGGAGGCGAGCGAGGCGCGCGCCTCCATGGAGTTCACCACGATGCGGTTGTTCACCACGGTGAGCCGGGTGATGTGCGCCGCCTTCGCGAACTCCGCCTCGACCGCCGCCTTGTCGCCGATCTCCCAGTCGAAGCAGACGTTGCGCGGCGCCTCCGCCCACACCTGGGGCTGGCCCGGCTCCATCGCGCTCGCGAGGTCGGTGACCGAAGGGCGTATGTCGTAATCCACCACGATCGCCTCGGCCGCGTCGCGCGCCTGCTTCACCGTCTCCGCGACGACGAAGGCAACGGGCGTGCCCACGTGGTGCACGGCGGTGCGCGCCAGCACCGGACGTTCTGGGGTCACCTGGTCGGTGCCGTCGCGGTTCTTCATCTTCGCCGCGCAGGGCAGCGTGCCGATGCCGTCGGCGTCGAGATCGGCCGCGACATAGACCGCGATCACGCCGGGCATCGCCTTGGCCGCCGCCGGATCGACCGAGCGGATCGCGGCCGCGGCGTGCAGGCTGCGTAGCACCACGCCGTGGGCCATGCCGGGAAGCCGGATGTCGTCCGTGTAGCTGCCCGCGCCCTTCAGCAGGCGCGGGTCCTCGACGCGGCGGACAGGTTGGGCAAGACCGAACTTTTCCATCGGGCGTTCTCCGGCGTTTTCTCGCGGGCCAGTCTAGTCGCCGATCGGCAAACGCCAACCCCCCATGGTGGCGCGGCGGCTCACGGCTCGCGATGGCCGAGGCGCGCCTTGATCCGCTCGCGCAGCGTCTGCACCGTCACGTAGAGCATCGGGATGACGAAGATGCCGACGCTGGTCGCACCGATCATGCCGGCGAAGACCGGCGTGCCCACGGCGCGGCGCGACAGCATCGCGGCACCCGTCGCGGTGACCAAGGGCACCAGCCCCATCACGAAGGCGATCGAGGTCATCACGACGGCGCGGAACCGCATGCGCGCGCCCATCACCGCGGCGTCGCGGATCGACATCCCCTCCTCGCGCCGCTCCTTGGCGAACTCGACGATCAGGATGCCGTTCTTCGCCGCCAGCGCGATCAGCACCACGAGCCCGATCTGCCCATAGAGGTCGAGCGAGATGTGCGCCACCGAGATACCAACGAAGGCGCCGAGCACGCCGATCGCGACCGAGAGCATCACCGGGATCGGGATCGACCAGCTCTCGTAGAGCGCCACCAGGAACAGGTAGGCGAACAGCACCGAGAGGGCGAGGATCGGACCGGTCTGCCCCTGTGACTGCGCCTCCTGGTAGGAGGTGCCGGTCCAGTCGAAACTGTAGCCCGGTGGCAGCGTCTTGTTCGAGATCGCCGCCATCGCCGCCAGCGCCGTGCCGCTTGACACGCCGGGCGCGGGCGAACCCTGGATCGAGATCGAGCGGTAGTTGTTGTAGCGCGTGATCACCTGCGGCCCGAGCACGTAGTGCGCCGTCGCCAGCGCGCGCAGCGGCACCATCGCCCCAGTCTTGTTGCGCACATAGATCCGCCACAGCGCGCTCTCGCTCATGCGGTCGGACTGGTCGCCCTCGATGATGACCTGCCAGGTCCGGCCGTAGAGGTTGAAGTCGTTCACGTAGATGCCGCCGAGCGTGGCCTGCAGCGTGGTGAAGATGTCCGAGACGTTGACGCCGAGCGCCTCCGCCTTGGCGCGGTCGATGTTGAGGTAGAGCGAGGGCGTCGTGGCGCTGTATGTCGAGAACACGCGCGCGAGCTGCTTGTCGCTGTTCGCGGCGCCGAGCAGCCCATACATCACGCTGCCCATCGCCGCGGGGCTCTGCCCTTCGAGCGCCTGCAACTGGTACTGGAACCCGCCCGAGGTCGACAGCCCGATGATCGGCGGCAGGTTGAACGGGAAGATCTCGGCCGACGGGATCTGCGATACCGCGCCGAACACGCGCCGGATCACCGCCTGCGCGCGGTCAGCCGCTGCGGTGCGGTCCGCGAACGGCTTCAGCCCCGCCACCATGAACGCGGCGTTGCTCTCCGCCCCGCCATCGAGCAGCGAGAAGCCGACCACCGCCAGCGTCTTGTCCACCTGCGGCTGCGCGCGGAGGATGCGCTCGACGCGGCTGACCACCGCCGTGGTGCGCGAGACCGAGGCGCCGGGCGGCAGCTGCACGTTGACGAAGAACGCGCCCTGGTCCTCCTCCGGCAGGAAGCCGGTCGGAACCATGTTGGACAGCGTCCAGATGCCGAACCCCGCGGCGGCGATGGCGACGACGCCCAGCACCGCCACGCGCACCAGCCGGTGCACCACCGCGGCGTAGCCGCTGCGCACCTTGTCGATGCCCTTCGCCATCAGGAACAACGGCCCGCGCGACTTGCGCCCCGGCCGCAGGAACACGGCGCACAGCGCGGGCGAGAGCGTCAGCGCGTTGGTCGCCGAGATCAGCATCGCGATGGTGATGGTGATGGCGAATTGCCGGAACAGCTCGCCCGAGACGCCGGGGATGAACGCGATCGGCACGAACACCGAGAGCAGCACCAGGCTGATCGCGATCACGGGGCCGGTGATCTGGCGCATCGCCTTTTTCGTCGCCTCGGCGGGCGTCAGCTCCGGCTCCTCCTCCATCACCCGCTCGACATTCTCCACCACCACGATCGCGTCATCGACGACGACGCCGATCGCGAGCACGAGGGCGAGCAGCGAGACGGTGTTGGCCGAGAACCCGATCAGCAGCAACACCGCGAACGTGCCGATCAGGCTCACCGGCACGGCAACGCTGGGGATGATGGTCGCGCGCAGCTTGCCGAGGAACAGGTAGACCACCAGCACCACCAGCAAGAACGCCTCGCCGAGCGTGGTGATCACCTCGCGGATCGTGTCCGAAACGAAGGTGGAGCTGTCATAGAAGGTGACGCGCTTGAGCCCGGCGGGGAAACGCGCCTGCAGCCGGTTCAGCGTCGTCTCCACCGCCGCCGAGGTGGAGACGGCGTTGGCGCCCGGCGCGAGGAAGATACCGACCGCGACCGCCGGCTGGCCGTCGAAGCGCGACAGCGTGTCCTGGCTTTGCGCGCCGAGCTCCACCCGTGCAACGTCCTTCACGCGGAGCATCGAGCCGTCGGGGTTGGCGCGCAGGATGATGTCGCCGAACTGTTGGGGTGTGACCAGGCGGCCCTGCGTCTGCACGTTGAACTGGAACTGCACGCCGTCGCTGATCGGCCGCGCGCCGATGCGCCCCACCGCCGCCTGCTGGTTCTGCGCCGCGATCGCCGCGATCACGTCCTGCGGTGTGATGCCGAGCTCCACCAGCCGCGACGTGCGGAACCAGATGCGCATCGAGTAGTTCTGCGCGCCGAACACGAAGGCCTGGCCAACGCCGGGCGTGCGCGACAGCGCGTCGAGCACGTTGATGGTGACGTAGTTGCTGATGAACAGCGGCGTGAGCTTGCCGCCCGGCGAATAGAACTGGACGAATTTCAGGATCGCCGAGCTGCGTTTCTGGACCGTCACGCCCTCGCGCTGCACCTCCGCCGGCAGCTTCGACAGCGCCGCCTGCACGCGGTTGTTGACGTTGACCGCGTCGATGTCCGGGTTGGTCCCGATCGCGAAGCTGACGGTGAGGTTGTAGCTGCCATCGTTGCCGCTCGTGGACTTCATGTACAGCATCTTGTCGACGCCGTTGATCGCCGCCTCCAGCGGCTGCGCGACCGACTGCTCCACCACCGCGGCCGACGCGCCCGGGTAGTTGGTGGTGACCTGCACCTCGGGCGGCACGATATCGGGGAACTGCGCGACGGGGATGCGCGTGAGCGCGATCCCGCCGGCGAGCGTGATCAGGATCGCGATGACGACCGCGAGCCGCGGTCGGTCGATGAAGACGCCGGAGATCACGGGGCCGTCCGCGTCAGTGCTGCGGCGCCGCGGGCGGCGCAAACGGGTGCGGGTTGACCACGATCCCTGCCCGCACCCGTTGCAGCCCGTCCACCACCACCTCCTCGCCCGGCTTCAGCCCGGTGGCGATCGCCGCGACCGTGGGCGTCGACTGCCCGAGCGTCACCCGCCGGACGGTGACATGTTTCGTCGCGTCAACGACGTAAACGAAATTCCCCTGCTGATCGGCGAGCACCGCCTGGCGCGGCACGCCCAGAACCGTCACCGGCTGCACGCCCTCGAGCAGCACCGTCACGAACTCCCCGTCCACCAATTCCCGGTTGCCGAGCCCGCCGGGCTTCGCGCCCGGCAGCAGCGGGTTGGGGATGCTCGCACGCATCATCAGCGTGTCCGTCGTCTGCGCGACGGTCGGGTCGATGTAGTCGACCGTGCCGCTTTGGCCGTAAAGCTTGCCGTCGGGCAGGCGCAGCTGCACCCGGACCGCGGCGAACCCGCCCTTGGTCGCGTACTTGTGGCGCAGCGCCAGCACCTCGCTCGTCGCCACCGGGAACAGCACGTACATCGGGTCCTGGCTCACGATCGTCGCGAGCGCGCCGGAGCCGGGGCTCACCACGTTGCCCACTGCATAGGTGCTGCGGCTGATCTTGCCGGCGATCGGCGCGCGGATCTCGTTGTAGCCGAGGTTGATCTCGGCTGCCTGCAGGTTCGCCTCCGCCGAAGCAAGCTGGGCCGCCTGGCTCTGCTCGGCCGCGAGCGCGTTGTCCACCGCCGAGCGCTGCCCCGCCGGCGTGTTCAGCAGCGCCTGGGCGCGCCGCAGCGTCAGCGTCGCGTTGGCGAGCAGCGCACGGTTCTGCGCCAC
>DAHUXX010000114.1 GCA_027306955.1 Acetobacteraceae bacterium
GTTCGCCGGCGCCCCAGGCAACCTGCTGGGGCTCGTGCCGGGGGCCGTGTTCATTGGCACGGTGGCGGGCGGCGGCGCAGGCAACGAACTGGTGTTCGGCGCCGGGGCCGGGGTGGGCACGCTCTCCGGGCTCGGGTCGCACTACGTGAATTTCGGGCAGATCAGCATCCAGGGCGGCGCGACCTGGGCCAGCAGCGGCTACGGCACCGTGGCAACCGGCGAGACTCTCGCCAATGCCGGGACCTTGCTGCTGCAGAGCCGTCTGTTCGCGAACGGCGCCTTTACCAATGCCGGCCTGGTCCAGGCAGGCTTTTCCAACGCCATCATTTCCCAGGGTGTGGTCACCAACAGCGGAACGATCCGTCAGCCAAACGGCGTCGGCGGGCAGGCGCTGTTTGCCCACAACACGGTCGTCAACAGCGGCCTCATCTCCGGATACGGCAACGCCGCGGCCAAGATCGTCGGCGGGGTCTTCGTCAACCAGGCCGGCGGGGAGGTCGTCCGGGAGAACAACCCGGCGAACAGCGGCTATGGCACCGGGCTCTACGTGAAGGGCGCCGCCGCCCTGGTCAATGACGGCCTGATCGCCGGCGGCGCCGCAGGCGTCTACAGCGCCGCTTATCCGCTCACGAACCTGGCGCAGGGGACGATCACCGGCCTCACGCTGGGCGTGTTGGGCAACGGCACCGTGATCAACGCCGGTACGATCGCCGCGGGCAACACCGCGCTCGACGCCGTCTCGCTGCAGGGTGTCGCCGGCAATCGCGTGGTGGCCGATCCAGGAGCGGTGTTCCTCGGCACGATTGATGGCGGTAACACGATCGGTTCCGGCCTGGTATCGACGCTGGAGTTCGCCGCCGGGACCGGGACGGGTACTTTCTCCGGGCTCGGCTCGCACTACGTGGATTTTGCCCGCATCAGCATCGATGCCGGCGCCACCTGGATCGCCGCGGCGAGCAACACGCTCGCCGCGGGCCAGACGCTGACCAATGCGGGCAGCCTCGCCGCCACCGGCACGCTCCGCAACGCGGGGCTCATCATCGGGACGGCCGGAGCGAGCTATGGCATCGCGCTTGCCGCGGGCACGCTCACCAACAACGCCGCGATTCTGGCGGCGGCGGACGGGGTGCTGGCCGACGGCACGAGCACGCTGGTCAGCAGCGCGCTGATTTCCGCGGCGCGCATCGGCGTGTTCGTCAACGGTGGCAGCGCCACCAACCAAGCGGGCGGGGAGATTCTCGGCGCCATCGGTGGTGCGGATGTCGAGCAAGCGAGCGGGACGCTGGTCAACGCGGGGTATCTCAGCGGCGGCAACGACGGCGTGTTCGCGCGGTTCAACGGCTCTGTCGTCAACACCGCGCAAGGCACGATCAAGGGGGGCGTGGAGGGTTTCGCGGGCTCGGGCACCCTGACCAATGCCGGCATGATCGCGGCTGTCACCGCCGGGCAGTTCGCCGTCTCGTTCCAGAGCGGCGCGGGCGACCGGCTGGCGGTGGACCCGGGCGCCGTGTTCGCGGGCACGATCGAGGGCGGCAACACCATCGGCGGCGTGTTCGCCAGCACGCTCGCCTTCGCGCCCGGCACCGCGCAGGGCACGTTTTCGGGGCTTGGCTCGCGCTACGTGGATTTCGCCGCGGTCAGCATCGAAAGCGGCGCCGACTGGATCGTGTCCGGAACGAACAATGTCGTCGCCGGCCAGACGCTCACCGACGCCGGCTCGCTCACCAATGCCGGGCAGCTGAGCGTCGCGGGCAATGGGCTCGTGCTCAGCGGCGTGCTGGCGAACGAGGCACGCGGGACGATCGGAGGCACAACCTACGGCGTCGTGGGCTACGGCACGGTGGTCAATGCCGGCACGATCGCGGCCGGCAGCACGTCGCAGGACGCGGTGCGGCTCGCCGCCGGGCATCCCAACCGCGTGGTCGTGAATTCGGGGGGCACGTTTGTCGGCACGATCGATGGCGGCAACACGCTGGGGGCGACGCAAGCGAGCACGCTGGAGTTCGGCGCAGGCAGCGGGACAATTACGGGCCTCGGTTCTCAATACATCGATTTCGCGCAGCTCAGCATCGATGCCGCCGGCACCTGGACTGCGGGCGCGGGCGACAGCCTGGCGGCCGGACAGACGCTGGCGGTTGCCGGCCGGCTGGTTTCAGGGAGCACGCTGGCGAATGCGGGGCTGATCGTGGCCTCGGGCTATGGCATGGAGTTCACTGGCGGGAAGGTCACCAACAGCGGAACGATCAGCGCCGGTAACATCGCGATCTTCGGCGTCGGTGCTGGCACGGTGATCAATTCCGGGCTGCTCGCGGCAGCCGGGCCGGAAGCGGTGTTGCTGGCGGCGGGTGGCGTGACCAACGCGGCCGGCGGACGGATCACCGGCAGCTCCTACGCGGGCGTCAAGCTCGCGAGTGCCGCCACGCTGAACAACGACGCGGCCGTGGCGGGCGCGGCGTACGGCGTTGTCCTCGCCGGCGGCGCGCTCACCAACCAGGCGCAGGGGACGATCGCGGGTGGTGTGGCCGCCGTCTCCGGCAAAGGCACGGTGATCAATGCCGGAACAATCGGCGAGGGCGGTGCGGCGCAGGCGGCGGTCTCGCTCTCGCCGGGCGGCAATAATCGCGTCGTGGTGGACCCGGGTGCGACGTTCGTCGGCGCGGTGCGCGGCGGCGGCGTGGGTGACACGCTGGAGTTCGCGTCCAGCGCGATCTATGGCACGTTCTCGGGACTCGGCACGCAGTATGTGAGTTTCCAGCAGATCGGCATCGACACCGCGGCGCGATGGGTCGCCGCCGGCAGCGACAGTCTCGCCGCCGGGCAGACGCTGACCGATGGTGGCCGCCTCGCCGCGGTCGGCACGTTTGCCAATGCCGGGCTGATCACCGGGCTGCTCGCGGGAATCTATTACGGCGGCAACTTCACCAACACCGGAACGATCCTGAGCGGCAACGTGGCCCTGCGTGGCAATGGCGGGGGCGGGCTGGCGGTGAACCAGGGCCTGGTTTCCGGTGCTATTTCCGGCGTGTTCGAGACGCGCGGCAGCGTGACCAACGCGGCGGGCGGGACGATCGCGGGCGGACAGTCCGGCATCGAGGGGTTCGGCACCGTTGTCGACGCCGGGACGATCGTCGGCAACAGCGGCTTCTATGCCGTGGGGTTCGTCGCCGGCTACGCCAACCGGCTGGTCCTGGAGCCGGGAGCCGTGCTTTCGGGAAAGATCGGCGGCGGCAACACCATCGGCGGCGCCGATGCCTCGGCGCTGGAATTCGCCGCGGGGTCCGGCACGTTGGCGGGGTTCGGCACAACGGTGCTCGACTTCGCGCAGATCACGCTCGACACGAAGGCGAACTGGCTTCTCGCGGGTTCCGCGGCGGGGTTCGCGGGCACGACCATCAGCGGGCTCGCGGCGGGCAGCACGGTCGAGCTCACGGGGACGGTGGAGAGCCTGTCGGCGTTCGCGGGCGGCGTGGTGACGCTTTCGGGTGGGACGACGCTGGATCTGCCGGGGGTGACGGTGCCTATCGTCAGCAATGACGGCACCAACACCTTTGTCACGGCGTGTTTTGCTGGCGGAACGGAGATCGCGACGGCCCGCGGGCGGGTGATGGTGGAGGCGCTGTGCGCGGGTGACCTGGTGCTGACAACGACGGGGCGGCTGGCGCCGGTGCGCTGGATCGGGCACCGGCGGACTGATCTGCGCCGCCATCCATCGCCGCATGACGTGATGCCGGTGCGGGTGCGGGCTGGCGCGTTCGGGAACTTGCGTCCGGTGCGCGACCTGGTGCTGTCGCCGGACCACGCCGTGTTCGTGGACGGGCGGCTGATCCCGATCCGCCACCTGGTCAATAACGTATCGGTCGTGCAAGAGACCCGCGACAGCATCACCTACTGGCACGTGGAGCTGGACCGCCACGATGTGATCCTCGCCGAGGGGATGGCGTGCGAAACCTATCTCGACACCGGCAATCGCTGCGCGTTCGATAACGCGCCCGGAGCGGTTGCAATGACGCCCGATTTCGCGCGCTCGGTCTGGGCCGCGCAGGGGTGTGCCGCGATCGTGACGGACCCCGCGGACGGCGCGTTGCGGGCGCTGCACACCCGGCTGCTCGCGCGCGCAAGGCGGCTCATGGCCGAGCCGCCGGCGCTCAGATCAGCGTGATCAGCAGCGGCGGGGCCTGAGCCGCGCCGCTGCCCATCAGCAGGCCGAGCCGCAGCCCCTCGCGCGCCGCGAGCAGCGCGGTGAACGGCGGCAGCAGGGCGCGCGGCGGCAGCGTGCCGGCCTGCTCGCGCAGCCGCGACAGCGCGCTCGCGGGATTGGCGATCGCCTCCGCGGTGCCGGGCGGCCAAGCGGCAGCCGGTCCCGCGAGGAGCACCGCGACCTCCCGCTCCGGGTCGCCATGCAGCGAGACCGTGCCACCGCGCGGCATCCCCTCCGCGCCCAGCAGCAGCACGTTGAGCACGACGCGGCCGAGCCCGGGGCGCATGCGTGCCTGGCCAGGCAGACCGGCAACATCCAGCCGCACGCGGCGGTGCGCGAGCCCAAGCGCCAGCGCCGCGAGTTCCGCGACGCTGCCGGGGCCGGCGGCCTCCGCCCAGGCGGCGCGGTACAGGCGCAGCCGGCGCATCAGGTCCGTGGTCGCCTCGCGGACAAGCGCCAGCGCCTCGGCGTCCGCGCGCTCGGCGAGATCGAGCGCGCCGCTGACGGTACCGAGCGGGCCGGCAAGGTCGTGGCAAAGCCGGGCGGCGAGGGCACCTGCCAGCATCAGTGCGTCGTTGTCGGGGCTACCGGTCACGGACAATCCTCTGGCGCGCGCGGAGGGCAGGACTATGGTCGAGCAACAATCGGCAGGACGGCGGTCGGCGACGTGGGGAGTGGGAAGCATGAATCCGTGGCTCGCGCATCCCTTAAACAAGGCCAGTAGAGATCAATTTCGAGATTCGGGCGTTAATTCATTTGAAGCCGGGTGATGGTCCGCCAGGGAATGCACGCGTGGCTAGAACCAGGGGTCTTCGTACGCCATCCCGGACGCCCTGACTGGGGGCTGGGACAAGTGCAGTCCGTCGATGGCGATCGGGTGACGGTTGGCTTCGAGCACGCGGGCAAGGTGCTGGTCAACGTCGCGGTCGTGGCGCTGGAGCCGGCTGGGGACGAGGTCGGGCCAGGGCAGACCCCATGAGACGCCGCGTGACACGCCGCGCGCGGGTGGGTTGCGTGGGGGCTGGTTCGGCCCGATGTTGCGGGTGATGAACGTGGTCCCATCCTCTCAATCCCCGCCGCCCGAGGCGCTGCGCGACCCGTTTGGCCGCGCCATCACCTATCTGCGCGTCTCGGTCACGGACCGCTGCGACCTGCGGTGCAGCTACTGCATGGCCGAGGAGATGACCTTCCTGCCGAAGCGGGAGGTGCTGTCGCTCGAGGAACTGGAGCGGCTGTGCGCCGCCTTCGTCCGGCTGGGCACGCGCAAGATCCGCATCACCGGCGGCGAGCCGCTGGTGCGGCGCGACGTGATGCGGCTGTTCGAGCGCCTCGGCTCGCGCATCGGGGAGGGGCTCGACGAACTCACGCTGACCACCAACGGTACACAGCTTGCGAAATACGCATCGGTGCTGGCGGCGGCGGGGGTGCGGCGGGTGAACGTGAGCCTCGACACGCTGCGCCCGGCGCTGTTCACCGAGATCACGCGGCGCGGACGCATCGAGCAGGTGCTGGAGGGGATCGCGGCCGCCGCCAACGCCGGGCTCGCGGTCAAGATCAACGCGGTGGCGCTGCGCGGCATCAACGAGGAAGAGATCGACGACCTGCTCGCCTGGTGCGGCGAGCGCGGGCACGACCTGTGCCTGATCGAAACGATGCCAATGGGCGAGACCGGCGGCGACCACAACGAGCACTACCTGCCGCTGTCGATCGTGCGCGCCCGTCTCAGGCGACGCTGGACGCTCTCGGAGACCGGCTACCGCACCGGCGGGCCGGCGCGGTATTACGACGTGGCGGAGAGCGGAACCCGCGTGGGGTTCATCACGCCGATGACGCATAATTTCTGCGAGAGCTGCAACCGTGTGCGGCTCACCTGCACCGGCACGCTCTACATGTGCCTCGGCCAGGAAGACAGCGCCGATTTCCGCACGGTGCTGCGCGGCGGGGCGGACGAGGCGGCGCTGGAGGCAGCGATCCGCGCCGCGATCGCGCGCAAGCCCAAGGGGCATGATTTCGTCATTGACCGGCGCACCAGCGCCCCCTCGGTCCCGCGGCACATGAGCGTGACAGGCGGCTGAGGCGCCGGCGCCTCAGCCCAC
The DNA here is from genome assembly GCA_027306955.1 of Acetobacteraceae bacterium. Taxonomy (GTDB): domain Bacteria; phylum Pseudomonadota; class Alphaproteobacteria; order Acetobacterales; family Acetobacteraceae; genus JAJXXT01. The sequence goes on from DAHUXX010000114.1 coordinate 6,295, forward strand.
TTCCACCTTTACGTCCACGTCCATGGAGAGAAAATCGCCGGGGCGGCCAATGTAGCCGCCGGCAACGGCGATCGCCTGCTCCGCGGTGCGCGCGACGCAGACGCGCAGCAGGTTGCGCCCGGCGATCAGCCCGTTGGTGGGGTCGAACTCCACCCAGCCGGCGCCAGGCAGGTAGACCTGGCACCAGGCATGCGTCGCGCCGCCGCCCACCATCCGCTCGGCGCTGTCCACCAGCGCCTCGTCGTAGAGATAGCCGCTGACGAAGCGCGCGGCGAAACCCAGCGAGCGCACCGTCTCCATCATCAGCACCGCGAGGTCGCGGCAGGCGCCTCTTCGTTGCGATAGTGTGACGAGAGGCGGGTTGGTGCCCTCCGCCGCGCGCGCCTCATAGGCAAAATCCTCGCGGATCGCCTGGGTGATGCCGGCGAGCAGGTTCAGCGTGCGGATCGGCGCGTCGCGGCGAAGGAAACGCCGTGCCCAGGCATCGAGCCTGCGTTCCGCGTCCGGATACTGGCGCTCGATCAATCGGCCGAGGTCGGGCATCTCCTCGGCGGCGTAGCTGAACGGATAGGTCTCGGCGAGCGGGTCGAGCGTCTCGCGCGGCAGCGCGGGGCCGGAGGGGTAGTGCTCGCAATCGAGCGTCGAAACGATATCAAGACGATCGGCTTCCGCCCCGTTCCACTCGACGTAGCAGACGGAGTTGGCGAAGACGTCGTGCGCCCAGCGGATGGCAGCGGCCGGCGGGTCAATGCCGATGGTGGCGTTGAGCAGGCGCAGATCGTGGCTGTCGCGCGGGCGCAGCATCAGCCGGTGCGGGGTGAATCGCACTGGGCAGGCATAACGATACGTCGTCGCATGGATGACGCGGACGTGCGGCATCGGGTCCGTGCGGATCAGGCTGCGTGGCGGGTGAGGCGCTGGCGCAGCCTGGTGACGCGACCGGCGTCGGCGAGCCGGCGGTCGAGGAACGCCATGGTCGCCTCGTCGTCCGGCGACCCGTCGCGCAGCCAGAACAGCATCGTCGCGGTGTGGATCGCGGCGACGGTGGCGCGCTTGGTGTACCAGGAGAAATCGGCCGAGCGGTCGCCGGCGGCCTGCCACAGCGCGTCCGCGGTGCGGGCAGCGACGCGGGCGGCGAGCAGCGGCTGGGCGGCGAGGAGGGCGGCGCCGCGGCGCAACTCGGCCCGCCATGGCCGCTCGACAGCCAGCCGCAGCTCGATCGCGCGGCGGATCCGCTGGGCGCCGCGCAGGGAAGCCATGTTCTCGGCGGAGGCGGCCTCGAGCATGCGGCGGTCGGCATAGGCGGCCCACTCCGCGACCAGCTCCGCGCCGCCCTGGGTGAACATCAGGGGTGCGAGATCCGGGTCGGCGCCCAGGGAGCGAAGTCCGTCGCGGATGGCCGTGAGCGTCCAGCCCCGGCGGCCGACATGGGCGATCCCCGCGAGCAGTGCCGCGTCACGCTCCGGATCGGGGAGGGGTTCGCTCATATCGTGCCCGCCCTGGTGAGTTCCTCGATGAAGCCGAACTGGGAGAAATCCCGCATCCGCATCGGGTAGAGGATGCCGTCGAGGTGGTCGTACTCGTGCTGGACCACGCCGGCGTGGAACCCCGCGACCTCGCCGCCCACCGGCCTGCCCTCGGTGTCCATGCCGCTGTAGCGGATGCGCCAGTGCCGCGGCACCGCGGCGCGCAGACCGGGGATGGACAGGCACCCTTCCCAGCGCGGGCGGACGTCGTCGCCGAGCAGCTCCAGCACCGGGTTGATGACGGCGGTGTTGCCGATGGTGACGTCCTCGGTGTCGCCGGTGGTGCGCTCGGAGCGGACGCGGAAGACGAAGAGGCGCAGCGGCACGTGCACCTGCGGCGCGGCGAGGCCGGCGCCGGGCGCGTCCTCCATCGTGTCCATCATGTCGGCGACCAGGCGGCGGATTTCCGGCGCTGTCGGGTCGGAAACAGGGTCGGCGCGCTGCAGCAGCACGGGGTGGCCCATGCGGGCGATCTTCAGGATAGCCATCTTTTCCTCGTCCTCTCCCGCATGGGGGGATTGGTATATGCGCATGAGAAAAGCGTTTGGACAGGCCCGCCCGCGCGTGCTATGCGCGCCGCGTCCGGGCGGTGTTGCCGCGCCGGCAATGATTCTTGGCGCGCCGATGGGCGGGGCGCCGCAACAGAATGGAGATGGCGGCCAAGTGCAGGTTCTCGTTCGCGACAACAACGTCGACCAGGCGCTCAAGGCGCTGAAGAAGAAGCTCCAGCGCGAGGGCGTCTTTCGCGAGATGAAGCTGCGCCGACACTACGAAAAACCCTCCGAGCGCCGTGCGCGCGAGGCCGCCGAGGCCGTCCGCCGCGCCCGCAAGATGGAGCGCAAGCGGCTGGAGCGCGAGGGGTTCTGAGCCCTGCCGGGCGCTGCGCGCCCGGGTCCTGCC